>CALVJB010000021.1 GCA_944332025.1 uncultured Bacilli bacterium | reverse complement strand
AAACCATTATAGGAAGTTGTTTTTATTTTGTCTATAATTTATTTAGATTCCCACAACTTTTGTGCAAGAACCAAAATGTTGGTACTATTAATATTGAATCATCAATATCTTTTGACAATTCAAGCGTCAATACCTCTTCCCTAAAAGATTTACATTCACTTCCACACTCTTTACAATAATATATACCATTTTTTTCATAGTATAATTTACTTATATTAGAGTTAATTCCTTGTTTCGAAATATCAACTTTCCCACAATCACATCTAAAAATTTCTTCATTCGATTTTTTCACAAAACCATCATATACTAATTCTTGAATTAAAGATAATATTTCACAGACATGATCTTTATCGATAAATAAATTATTATATATTATTCCTTGACGATCTAAATCATCTATAAAAGTTTTTAATTCTGAATCCTTATCTTTATATGTATTTAATAGATTAATAGCCATCACACTATCACATGATAGAATATCACTCAAAACATTCATCAATGTTGGAGCAATATACATACCTATATTAGTTTCTTTCTGTGGCTTTATTGGCATCGTCATTACTATTTTACTCATATTTCCTTTTATTTTTTACAAAACACCAGCATTTCTCTTAATCTTTGGTTGGTATTTTGTAAATTTGTTATAATTTAAAGATTAAGTAAATGCTTTTTTGCAAAATACCATTACTTCACACTGAGATCCATTAGATTATGCCAAAAGCATACTATAATATGATATATATTGACAAGCTAAATTTTATCTTGTATCATGTTTATCAACTTAGTCCCTTACTTATAGTCTGGGACTTATAGAGGTTTTAACTGTTGCACCAGTAAGCAATGGTTTTTTATTTATAAAATTTTAAAAAAAGATACTTTATCAAAATGTATCTTTCTATCTATAACCATACCTACTATTATAACTAACTTCCATATTCTTTTCTTTTTTAGAGATATCATATAGCATAAGACACCTATAAAAATCTGGACTTTTTTTATAATCATGTTTCTTAATAAAATTAATTAACTCTTTATTATCACCAGTCATAATACAATGAATACCAGTACCATAAGATATACCATCAATAGTAATTATTCTATTATAATAATATATTGGTCTTTTCTTATCTATTATAACAGATCCACTCATAGCAATATCTATAATCTTATATCTCTTTTTAGTAAAAACATCTTCATATATTACATAAGCATCTTCTCTATCAACACCAACTATTTTAAATAAACTTACATAAGAATTATTCATAGCATTTAACATCTTAACTTTATCTTCATTTCTAAGTTTATTCTTCTCCAAATATATCTCAGTTACTGAAGGTATACCTTCAATATTTTTATAGATAAATAGTTCGTCTAATATTGTTCTATCATCAGGATCATCATAATCGAAATTAAAAAATCTCTTATCTTTTAATTTATCAAAATTAACTTTACTAGTCATATCTTTAAGATATTTATTTATATCATATTTACCATCTAAAATATAGTTTTCCATACTATCAATAACTTCGCTTTGTAACTTTCTTAATTTATTATACTTTTTAATATGAGCCTTTCTATTTAATTGATACTGTCTTGCATTAAAGAAAAATCTAGCTCTATCTTCTTCACTAAAATTAGCAAGTATTCTTTCTAAAACATCATCCATAATTTTTTACCTCTTTTCTAACAAATTATACTATAAAAATAAATTTATCTATACTAGATTATAAAATATATCTTCCTAATCATCAAGATTAGATGTAACATATATAGTAGGATACTTAACTCCAAAGCTTCTGTGAGAAACTAATTCTTTTTTAATTTTTTCTTCTAATCTTGTAACTTGTCTAAGTGTAAGATTAGCATCCATCTCTACCATTAATTGAATCTTATAATATTTACCATAACGTATTAAATAAAATTTAACTTTCTCTACTCCTTTTATATCTAATAAAAACTCTTCTATTTTCTTATAAAGCTCTAAATTATCTTCAACTTTACCTATTAAATTCATAGAATTATCTTTTAAAATATTAAAAGCTGTTTTAAATACAACAAATCCCATTACAAGTGCAACTACTATATCAACATATCTAAATATAACAATATCATCTGAAAATTGTAATAAAATAGTCGCCACAATAACTCCTATAGAAGAATATAAATCCATCTTTGATTCTTGATAAGATGTAATTAGTAACTGACTATTTATCTTTTTCCCAACTGAATAAAGAAAAAACAAAGTTATTATCTTAAATATTAAAGCTATAAATAAGATTAATAATACTAGAAGTGATGGAATATGCCATTTACTAATAAAGCCATTAACTACTATAAAAATAGATAATAGTAATAATATAACTCCTATTACTAAATTTGTAATATACTCCATCTTACCAAAGCCAAAAGGATGACTTTTAGTAGGACGTTTTTTAGATACTTTTATTCCAATAAAAGAAACAATATCAGTAATAAAATCACTTAATGTTTGCATTCCATCTGATATTAAAGATGTAAAATTAAAATAAAGTCCTCCTCCTATTTTTAAAATAGATATAAAGAAATTTATAATCATACTAAATACAAATACCTTAAATTCTCTTTTCATGTCCTACCCTCTATACTTTCATATATTAAAAATCAAAACTGAGTATTATAACGAACTCTTTTATTTTTTTCTTTTTTAGATATTTCATATAATGTAAGGCACCTAAAGAAATCTGTACTCTTCTTATAATCATGCTCTTCAAGAAATTTTCTAAACTCTTTATTCCTATAACTAAGATTACAATGAATACCAGTACCAAAAGATATATTATCTACTGTAATAACTCTATTATACATATAAATAGGATTATCTTTATCAACTTTAGAAAATGTACTCATAGAAACATCTATTACTTTAAACTTTTTATGAGTAAATACATCTTCATAAGTAACATAAGCATTATCAAAATCTATATCAGTTACTTTAAATAATCCTACATAAGACTCATTCATTGCCTTTAACAGTTTAACTTTATCAGCATTTTTAAATTTATTTTTTTCTAAATATATCTCTGTAACTGAAGGTACTTCTTTTAAATTTTTATATACAAAAAGTTCAATTATTATAGAAACATCATCAGGATTATCAGAAGATAGATCAAAGCCCTTTAAATCTTCAACACTACTAACTTCTCTATCCTTATTTAATTCACTTATATATTTATCAAAATCATATTTACCATCAAAAATATATGAAGCCATACTCTCTAAAATATCAGCATGAACCTTTCTATAATGATTATATTTCTTAATATGAGGTTTATTATCTAACATAAGTCTTCTCATATTAAACATCATATTTTCTAAATCTCCACCTAATAACTCATCCATAACTATCCCTCTTTCTTAACATTTTCAATTTCTATTGGCATATAATCAATAACTTCTACTGATACACACTTATGTTTACTAGGATCAAAAGAATCATCTAATTTAGCATTATGAATATGTCCATGTATATTAATATAGCCATCAGGTATCCCTCTATCTTCTAAAGGTTTATGAGACAATATAATTTTATATTCATCTAACTTAGTCTTAGTAGGAACAACTTCTAAACCTATATTATTATAAAAAGCAATAGATTTACCATCATGATTACCTCTTACTAAATAGATTTTTCCATTAAGTTTACTAAGAAAATCTTTAATATTATCACCTAACAAAAAATCTCCTAAATGATAAACAATATCATCTTTACCAACAATACTATTCCAATTATTAATAATAGTATTATTCATCTCTTCTATATCACTAAAAGGTCTATCACAATATTTAATTATATTGTCATGATTAAAATGTGTATCTGCAATTAAATATATTTTATTCATTACTTACCTCATAAAAAGTACGAAACAATCTCTTATCAATAGTGCTATTAATATCATCTAAATCAAATTCATCTATATTATAATCGTTATCATCATCATTAAAAACTCTATCTAAATAATATTCTCCTCCACAATCTTCAACTATACCATAACCCTTTCCATTAACAACATAACATTTTTTAGAACCATAACCATCTACAATTTTACTAACTCTTACATTAAATACCCAATTATCACCATAATCATAAATAACCTTTAACCTTTGCCCTTCTTTTAATTCTAAATAATTTATATCTTTAATCATCTCTTCATCTTCTAAATATTCCTTTCCTCTTTTAACTCCATAACAGTGTTCTAAATCTCCATTCATAGATAAAACAATCGCTTCACATAAAGTAGAAATATCAATATCACTATCAATAGATATTTTTCTTTTAATTTCTTTTTCAAATCCTAATAATGATACATTTAGTAAATAATGCTTAGGTCTAAGCAATTCTTCTTTATAAGCTAAATAATTATCTATAGTATAGTTTATTTTATCTAAATCAAAATCTAATAAATTATATTCTACATTAGAATAAGCATTAGGATTCCGCTTCCTAGCATCTACCAAATCTTCAAGAAAAAATGAATGATACTCTTCTAATAAACCATATCCCTTACCATTTATAACTTCAAAGTCTTTATTAAAACTATCATCAGTAGTACTTTCTACTTTAATATAAATATCATAATCGCTTCTAAAATCATAATTTAATAAAAGTTTATCACCTTCTTCTAAGTATAAATCTTTAACAATTAAATCTTCATCCATCATCTCTTCAATATCAGGGTCAAAAACACAACATCCAGGTCCTAAATATGCAAATTCATCATTAACAATCAATTGATATAGATGTTTACATTCTCCATTCATAGATAAAATCATATATTCACAAAAAGTCTGTAAATTCAAATTATCATTTACATTAATCTCCCTTGTAATATCTTTTTTAAATCCATCTAAATATACACTAAAACTTATTCCCATCTCAATACTCCCTATAATCCACTAACATTTCTTCTAAATACTCTTTTAAATCATTGTCAGTTTCTTTATCTATATACTCTTCTAATTTTTCACATGCTAAGTCATAATCTTTCTCTTCATATAACTCTATAAGCATCTGATAAACATCAAACTTAACACTATAATCACAAGTTTTTAATTTTTCTTTAAAATACTCTATTCATTCATCTATCTTTCCCTTAGCATTAAATAAGAAATCTTTAACATTTAAGAAAAGTGTTTCGTTAGAATCATTTAAATCAAAACTATCATAAAAGAAATCAACCAATTCTTCTAAAAACACTAAATATTCTTTCTCTTTTGGTATATGTTTATTAATCATTTCCATAAGTAATTTACTATATCTTTCAAAGAATTGATATAAACTGTAATGAATAGATACTTTTTCATCATAATCATTTATAGTATTAAACGAATTATTTTTAACAACTACTTTTATCTTATCAAAAGCTTCTTTTAAATAGTCTATATTAATTCTATTTTCCTTTAAATAATCTCTATTAATAAACATAGGTATTGCCTTATGTTTTAACACATTATATAAAAGTTTATCTATCTCAATATATTCTTCTTTATAAAAATCATATAAATCATATTCATCACTACTAGTTTTCTTTTTAGGATATTCATCTAAACTCTTAGTAATATAAGATTGATATGGTAAAAAATTACTTTCTTTATTAATACAACATTTTTTATATTTCTTACCACTTCCACATGGACAAGGATCATTTCTGCCTACTTTAGAAGGATCTTTCATATTATTCGCTTTAGTCTCTTCTTCTATAAAAGATTCAAACATTTTTGAAACTTTCTCTTCATCAAAAACATCTTCTCTATTATCAAAACATGCCCACCAACTCATTGACTTAATTGTATCATCAATAGGCTTAATTCTAACTAATTTATAATCATACTTAAATATATAATCAACAAAACTATCATAATCACCTATCATCATAGTATTTATAACTCCATAATAATACATTTTCTTAACTTCATTCATTAAAGAAAATAAATGAAGGCTTGCAATAACTTCCATAATATCTGTATAAATATCATCCATATCATCTTCATCATCTATATAATCATAAAGATCAAGAAGTTTTAATAAATATTTTTCTACTACATCTTTTGTTATTAATCCATTTTCACAGAAATAGACATATGTCTTTAAAAAATAACCTCTTATATTTTCATCTATATTTTTATTTTCAATAACTTTATTTATAGAATCAAAATCTCCATCAAATACACTAACTATAATAGAAGATAAATTATCATAAGCCCAGTCACCTAACAAATTATAAAAATCATACCCTTCTTTACTAAAAATATCTATTATTACTTTAAATAGTCGCTTATCTTTAAATTCTGCTAACAAAAAGACAGCATATACAACACTAAAAGGACATTCTTTATTTTCATCCATATTAGAAACAAAGTCTTTTAAATGACTTAACAAAACATCACTAACTTCATCTTTATTCTTTTTAGCATATTCCACTGCTTCTTTTTGAAACATCTTATCATTTTTATTAAATTCTTTAATAATATCCATACAACAATTCTCCTTTACTACTAAAAATAAGATAACATATTATAGTTATCTTATCAATTAAAATATTCTGAACCAGGACAAAAAACATTCTCAATTAATTTATAAATTTCTTTATCACTGTCATGACTAGGAGCATATATCAAAAAAGTATATTTACCTATTTCTTTATCATATCTCATATTATAATACATCTCATAAATAGCATCTTTATAAGAAATAGAAATATTATAATAAACTGTATCACCATAACTAGAATTATCATAATTAATATCTTTAAATACAACACCTACATCTTCTAATGTTTTTAAATTCTTAATAAATTCTTTAATAGAATATTTTTCTAACTCCCTATTAGAAATATCTACATTATCATTTAATAAAGTCTCTATTTCTTTATAATCATAACTTTCTAAAAGAGAAAACAACTTTTTAGTCTTATTATTTATAATAATAGTTGTATAAGATGGTAAATTTTTAAATTTTCCTAACTCTCCAATAGATAAAATAATAAATGGAGACAAAATTAATAATGTAATTAAAAGTATGACAATTAATCTTCGTTTAAATCTATTATTATAGTACTTAATAGATTCAGTTATAGTAGCATTATTATCATCTTTTAAGCCTAACTCTCCATTAAGTAATTCTGTAACACTAATACCTAAAATATTACATAATTCATTAAGAATACTTATATCAGGGCATCCCTTACCACATTCCCACTTTGATATAGTCTTAGGACTAAGATTAAGTAAATCTGCTAAATCTTGTTGGGTAAGACCTTTATCCTTTCTTACTTTCTTAATTAGTTTTCCAATTTTTTCTTGATTCATATTCTTCACTCTCTTTCTTACATAAAGAATATATAATAATACCTAAAATTTACACCCACTAATAGTAGAGTTTTAAAAAAGCATAAGTTTATTTACCTATGCTTTCATTAAAAATGTTAAATAACCTCTATATGCTTCATAAATATCAACTTTACTAGTAACTTCATAAGGTGCATGCATATTTAAAACTCCAACTCCTGCATCTATCACTTTTACATCGTAATTAGCAAGGATATAGGCAATAGTACCACCACCACCGGCATCTACTTTACCTAACTCTGATATCTGATAACTAACATTATCACTATCTAAGATATTTCTAAGTTCTGCAATAAATTCAGCATCAGCATCATTACTACCACTCTTACCACGAGCACCTGTATATTTACAGAAAACTAAACCACGAGCTAGATATGATGAATTACGTTTATCCATAACACTAGCATAAAGTGGATCATATGCTGCATTAACATCACTACTTAACATCCGAGAATTAGATAGGACTCTTCTAACACTAACAAAACTATCTTCACCAAGTAAACGGCAAATCTCTGCTATAATATTTTCATAGAAACGAGATCCCATACCAGTAGAACCAACACTACCAATTTCTTCTTTATCAACTAAAATACAACATAAAGTCTTATCAGTAACATCCGAATCTAAAAATGCCATAAGTGAAGAATAAGCACAACTTCTATCATCTTGACCATAAGATAAAACCATACTCTTATCAAAACCCATATCACGAGCACACCCTGCAGGAACAACTTCTATTTCACTAGATAAGAAATCATCTTCAGATATATCATATTTCTCTTTTAATAAAGAAAGTACATTAGCTTTAACCCCTTCTTTATCTTCTCCTTTTAAAGGCATATTACCAATCAAAACATCTAAAGCTTCACCTTCAATTAATTTAGAAGCATCCTTCTTCATCTGTTCACCTGCTAAATGCGGAAGTAAATCAGTTATACAAAATACTGGATCATCTTCACTTTCTCCAATATTAACATCTATCTTAGTACCATCCTTCTTAACAATAACCCCGTGTAAAGCTAAAGGAATAGTAGTCCATTGATACTTCTTAATACCGCCATAATAATGCGTATCAAAATAAGCAAAGTCAGTATCCTCATATAAAGGATTAGCTTTTAAATCAAGTCTAGGAGAATCAATATGTGCTCCTAATATATTCATACCATTAGTAATAGAATCATTACCAATTATAAATAATATAACTGCTTTCCCTCTATTATCAGCATAAATCTTATCTCCTGGCTTTAATGGTCTTTCTTCTTTAATATAATCCACAATATTGTGGAAACCTTTCTCTTCTGCACGTCTAATAATCTCTTTATTACATTCTCTTTCTGTCTTTGAAATAGTTAAAAACTTCTTATAATCTTCACCCATTTCAAACACTTTAGAAACTTCTACTGCATCATACTTCTTCCAAATATTCTCTTTCAACATAATCATCCTTTCCTATTTTAGTATAACACAAATCAAACAATTATATTTATAAATGATAATATTTCATATTTTCATTATATTCTTTTTCTACCATCTTAACAAAAGATGTACCCATACTAATAGGATAAGTAGAAAGTAACCCATCATAAACAATTACCCCATCATATGGAAATAAAGAAGTAATAACAATACAAGGTATATCATGGTAAGGAATAACTTCATCTATATTAGAATTTAACCCCTTAATCATATAAACACGATCACTAGAAAGAACTGCCGTATAATCTTCTTCATATTTAGCAATAGTAAACATTTCTCTAATACCTTGTTTAAATTTACTTACTTTCTCTAAGTCTTCACTATCAAAATTATGAGGATTATCTTTCAAATAAGCATCTATAATCTTTTCTTTATCTTTAAATAGATACTCTATAATTGGCATTAATTGATTAGGATCCAACTGTTCCTGTTTATATATTTTTTTAACACTAGTATTAACATGATACTTATTATTAACATACTCTAACAATGAAAAATATAAGTTGTAAAAGCCTTTAGCAACATCATCACCTAAGCAAGCATCCTTTTGACCTGTATATTCGATTTCTCTTTTAAATTCATATTCTTCTTGTTCTTTAAGTTTCTCTCTATATTCTCTAGGACACATTCCATTTAAAGCCCCTGAAGGCATCTCATCCATCGCTTGATCCATTAATTTAAAGAAATCACCTAAAGGATAATTTATCAAAGCAGGAACATTCCTAATAGAATCCTTTAAAGACTCTCTATCTTTATTTAATAATGCAAATATTCTAATTGGTTTTAATACTGTAAAACCGAAGAAAGGTAAGTCCATTAATTCTTTATAAAATTTTTTAACTATTTTATTATCAAAGTTAAAATCATCATAAAATATATTTATATACTCCCCTAAATCAAAAGTTTGTGTACCACCAATAGCATATTCTTTTCTCGCTTCATCAAGCTCTTCCTCATAATGAAAATAACCAATATATAAACCAATAGGAACTTCTTTATCATAAACTTCCATATATTTATCATATATCATTACATAATAGTTAAATAATTTATTATTAAATACATGATCAAATACTACTCTATCATCTAATTTTAATAAAGATGATGTTATATTTATTAAAGGATAAATCAAAAAGTTTCCCATTACTTTATAAAAGCCAATTAAAAATTCATTAAGTTCTGTTTTCTTCTTAACTTCACTCATTTTTACTTTAGATAACGCAAGTAAAATAGGCTCTTTTAATTCATCATAAAAATCATACTCATATTTTTCATTATAACCAACTAACATTTTTTTAATTAAACTGGCTTTCTCAAATTTAAACCTTTCATCATCATAATTAATCTCTTCTCTATTAGCCATTCTTTTTAAAAACTTAATCTCTCTATAAGTACACATATCAATAATATTATTATAGTCACTATAAAACTCTATAATCTTTTCAAGCATTTTCTTCCTAGTTATCTTATCATATTCTTTAAATTTAGGATAAATTCGACTATATAAGTCAAATACAAATTCCTTTTTATATGGATTATCAACAATTTTCATAACATATCACCTCTTTTTTACTCATATCACTATTTATATAAAATATCTATATCAACAAAACCATTGATACCATCAATAACCCCATCTTGACATAACTGCCACATCATATAGTCTTTATCATAATCAGTTTTATCTGTATAATGAGCAAGCCATACTTTATTAGTATTATATTTCCAAATAGCATTTAAATAGTTCTTACTACCATAAAGCATAGTATCATAACCAGCATCTTCTAAAGTAGAAAAGTAAGACTCAGCCACTTCATTTAACTGATATAAACTAAGATTCATACTATTAAAAGAAGTAAATGACTCAAAATCAAAGGCAATAGGTAAACTAATATCATAGTCTTTTATCTGTTTAATTACCCATTCTGCCTGTTTTCTAGCTTCTTTCTTGCTATCTGCATAGGAATAAAAGTATATACCAACATCTAAATCATTCTCTATCGCATCACTAATATTTCTTTTAAAGTAAGGATCAAGAACATATTCTCCACCTACCCCATTTTGTGAGCCTACACGAATAATAACAAACTCAGCACCTGCTTCCTTTACTTTAGAAAAATCTATCGCTCCTTGCCACTTAGAAACATCAATACCAACTAAAGTATCATCAGTTTTATGACTATTAACTATCTCCTTAAAATCAGTATAAGTAACTTCACTATTACTACCACCACCAGTTACCTCTCTTGGCTCATAAACATTTAACGTAAAGTCAACACTTTCTTTATTTCCACTACTATCTTCTGCTTCATAAACTAAAGAATAGTTCCCTGCTGTATTTAAATCATAATCACCTGTAATTTTACAACTAGGATTACTATCATAATTATCGGCACAGAGTATTTCATCTTCTAAATTAACATCATCACCAACTCTAACACTATAACTATTAGATAACCATATCAATGGCTCTTCTAAATCTTTAACTTCAACTTCAAAAACACCTTTTCTCTTTTTCTCATCACTATTTAAATAAATAAACTCTACTTCTACTTTACCTAACTCATTAGTTTTAATTTTATTATTATCTACTACTTTACCATCTATATCTTTAATAAAATCTTTAACTTTAACGTTACTATATACATTAACAGTTAAATCATCTTTTAAAGTAAAGCCACTATTATCAACAACTATTCTTACATTAAAATAAATTATTAAAGAAATAATTAAGATAGCAACAATAACAGTAGCAGATATTATAACAACTTTATTCTTCACAGGAAGCATCACCTCTTACTATTTATCTTTAGAAAAAATCTTTTCTTTACCATTTACCTTTTTAACTGCCTCTTCCAATAAATCATCCAAATTATTAAATGGTCTTTCATTATAATCAAGTTCATATAACCAGTCTAAATATTTAATCTTAACTGCATCATCTGGTCTTCCATAAATAACTTTATTTGAATGTAACCAATATCCAAATTCTACATTAGTAGTAAATGCAGGCATATCAGGTAAACTTCTAGGTATCCAAAACACTATAATAGAAGCCTTAGTTAATCCTTCTCTTTCCCACATCGCTTGATCTACATAATCCTCTTTAGGTTTCCATGATGAATACTCCGGAACATAAACAACTCCATCAAATCCTAATTCTTCTAATTTTTTACAGGCATCAACTCTCCAAGATTTAGCACTTTCTCCTCTTGGTGTAGGACCTGCTAAAAATATAGACTTATCACTATCAACAATTTTCTCATCAGAATAATTAATTCTCACAAATATCACCTCATTAACTTTTTCTTACCTTTATTATATCATCTTTTTCTAACTCGCCAATAAGTAAAGATGAATTTACATTATGTTTCATAAAGTTACTAACAACTTCACTCTCACTATAATTAGCATAACAATACTTACAAAAATGTTTACAAGAATTATAATACCCAATATCAACCATTTCTACACAATTACATAGCCCACCTTTTCTAACTTTACTTTTCTTAAATTTATCCTTACCAGTAAGCCTTTTAGCAAGTTCTACTCCTAAACAATCCCCTTTAATAAAACCATACTCTACAAGATTTTCTTTTTCAAAACAAGTTTGTACTGTCATATTATATTTACATGCAATAGAACTAAAAGATGTTCCTATTGTTTTATAGTCATTAAAGTCAAAAGGTTTAACTCTTAAAACCCCCATATTCTTCCTTACATTTTTATAATCATCTATAAAAGAAACAATAATATGTTTAACATACCCATTAAGTAAACTACAAAGTCTATCAAATGCTTTAATATGATAATCTAAATTATATTTATCACTTAAAAATATAGGATCATATCTAACATAAATATTATCAGAACCAATAATATTAGATATTTCTATAACACTTTCAATTATCTTATCTTTATCTAATACATTAGGTTCAATATCTCTTTTATAAGGAGTAATCGTAACATTAAATAGTATAGGCTTATCTATATCTTTTAAGTAAGGAACAATAGGTCTAGGATTCTTAGTACAAAAATAAATTAAATCTACATCAATAAAGTATATCCTACTCACTTGCTTCTTATAAAAAGGATTTCTAACATCTACATATCCTTCTTTTAATCTATTCATAAACCAAGGAGTATAGAAAGCTACTATATCACATCTACCACTTACAAAAAGAATCATAAATATCACTACCTTAACACATCTAATATTACGAAAATTCGTAACTAATTTATTACATTTTATCTTGCTATACAGAAATTAATTTGATACTATATTTATAAGGAACATTTAATAGTTGGGTGAGGCCTCAGAAAGGAGGCTAATATATGAACAAGAAAGATTGCTTAATTTCTTCTCTAGTGATTATATTATTTCTTCAAAATCTCATATTACTATTCATAACACTTGCTTTAATATAGAAGAAGCCACCTAACTCAGCAACGATTTAGGTGGTTCTCGACGCAATTATATTATTCGAGGCCACTCAACATGCTATTATTAAGTGTTCCTCTTTTTATATTGTATGAAAATTTTTCTTACATATACATCATATCATAATTATTACATTTATGCAAACACTTCTGATAATAAATTTAAGCTATGTTAAACTATTTCGCAGTCATATAACTCTCTATATTTACTACATCTTTTATATAATTCCTTATGTGTACCAATATCAACAATATTCCCATCATCTACAACTACTATTCTATCACATTTATTAATAGTAGATAATCTATGAGCAATAATTAGTATTGTTTTATCTTTATCTAATCCATATATAGCTTTCTGAACTTTATCTTGAGTAACATTATCTAATGCACTTGTCGCTTCATCAAAAAGAATAATATTACTTTTCTTTAAAAGAGTTCTAGCAATAGCAAGTCTTTGTTTTTCACCACCACTTAACATCACTCCCCCTTCACCAACAAAAGTATTAAATTTATCATCAAGATCCATAATTACATCATAAATATCAGCCTTTTTACAAGCCTCTTTAACTTCATCATTAGAAGCATCTAAATTACCTATTTTTAAATTATCTAATACTGAGAAATTAAATATATAAGGACTTTGAGAAATTAAAGATATATTTTTTCTTAATGACTTATTAGAAATATTATTAATATCTTCTCCATCAATTAATATCTTTCCCTCATTTAATGAATATAACTTAGTTAGTAATTTAAATATAGTACTTTTCCCACTACCAGAACTACCAACAAACCCTATTCTTTCCCCTTTATTAATAGTAAAACTTATATTATTTAAAACATTATCTTTTGAGTAAGCAAAAGAGACATCTTTAAATTCTATTTTACCATTTATTCTATTTATATTTTTACCTTTATCACTTTCTTTATCAAAAGTATTTCCTATTACCTCAAATACTCTTGTCGCACTCAAATTAAAATTTCTAACATGCATAGAAAAGCTATTATAAAAACTTAATAAATTCTCTATTCTAGACTTATAAGTATATATAATAACAAAGTTAGCAATAGTAAGACTATTTAAATAAACTAATAAACATCCTAGAGCATAAAATATAACATCAAATAGATCACTCACACTTCCTGAAATAAATTGAAAGTTAGAAGTAACTTTAACAATACCTATTCTTTCATCATTAATATCTTTTAATTGTCTTCTAGTTCTTTTTAATATTCCAGACTGAGCATTTAATAATTTAATATCTTGTAAGCCTCTAACTATCTCTGATATAAGTCCAGTCTTTTTCTCATCAATTAATCTTAACTTCTTAGTTCTTTCATAATAAATATTATTTCTTTTATTTTCAATTACAGCTATTACTATAAAAGAAAGTACAAAATATATAAACATATATTTATTTATAACAAATACTGCCAGAAAAACACCTGCATTAGAAATCATATTTATAAAAACAGAACACAAATTAGAAAAAGTATTTATTATATCTTCTGTATCATTATTAATTCTATCAATAAACATCCCTGTAGTATTATCTTCTATTACTGCTGTCTTTATTTTTAATGTCTCTTCAAACATCTTAATCTGTGCATTTGTCGTTGCTTTTATAGAATATAATTCAAAAATTTTTCTAAAGAAATATAGTATTACATTTCTTAATATTTCTATAAAGAATATAATAATGGCAACTAACATCAAGTCTTTTAACAAACCATCTGTAAGTTTTAAAAGTAACTGTGCAGATAACATAGGAATAATAAAACTAAGTCCTGCTAACATCAGTGATAAAATAACAAGTATAATAAAGTAAAGTTTCTCCTCCCTAACAAAATACCAACTCATCTTTAAATTTGTCTTCAACTCTTTAAAATTATTTTTAATCTTTTTCATAAAACTCCCCCTTCAAAAAGATTTACAACTTAAGAATAACATTACAGTTAACTGGAGAGTCAATAGTTTTTTCACATAAGAAAAGAAGCAGATAAATTCTACTTCTATTCATATTTTAAAGTTTATTTACGAGCTCTTCAATATTAAAATATACACCTTTATTAACTTTAGATTCTGGATAATCTTCAGAATTAACAACATCTATTAAATTATCTTTGTCAACAACGTCAACACTCTTAACACAATTTTCAAATTTACCGATTATATACTTACCATATTTATCTTCTAACTCTTCTATAGAACGAACTGTTGCAAATAATCTCATTTTCTTATCTAATATTCTATTAAACTCTAAAATAGCAGGTACATCACATAGACCATCTAAGAAAAATGTAAATTTAATATTATTGTCTATTGAAACATTAACTAATTCATCAATTAAAATATTACCTAACCTATTAATCTTTTCATTACCAATAATAAATATAGCAGTTTTATCTTTTATATTAGATAAATCAATATCATTACCTAATAAATTATTAAGTAACATTTCTCTTACACAAAACTCATTTAGTCTCTGTTTCATAACAGAAAGAATACTACCTCTAGTATCACTAGGTGCATAAACAGTAGTACTTCCTGCAATATAAATAGAATCAAGAACATCTAAACTATCAAAGTACTTAGTAATATTATCACTTTTACTAACCATAACCTGAATACTACCAAAATTAATCTCTTCTTCTTTTCCTTCTTTAAATAGTATTAAAACTAAAGCCATAAAATAATCTGCTGCACTATTTTCCCAAAAAGGATCACTATAATGATTATCAGTCTTAAATATTTCAAGCCCAAGTTCTTTAATCATTTCCACTGCTTTATCCTTATTACCTTCTTTATAATATTTATAAGGTAACATTAAAGGATTAAAACTATTACTTTTATAAGCATCATCTAAATTAAAAACCAATGTATTATAATTATTCTTATCAAGTTCACTCTTAAAGGTACCAAAATATTCATTTTTATTATCTAAAATTAATAAATTTTCTCCATTATTAATAGAGTTTATCACTTCATTAAACATAACACCAGTAGTCTTATATGTATTAACTTCTCCAATTATTAAATTTGTATTTTTCATAAAACATCACCTTTCCTAAAATATTGATTTCTTCTTAATAATTTCTTTATCTACTATCTTATCAGTTATCTTACCATCTTTAAGTTTACTTCTTAAAATATCTGTTTTCTTAATCGCTTCATTTTTAAGTTTAATCTCTTCCAATAATTTCTCTTTTCTTTTAAGAAACAACTCTTCACTAAAATTATTCCAATTATCTCTAATCTCTTCTAAAGTAAAACCCACTTCTTTTAACTCATTAATAAGTTCTAAATCTTTAACTTGTTCTTCTTTATAATATCTATAACTAGTAAACAAATCAACTTCACTAGGTTTAAACAAGTCTATACTATCATAATACCTAAGAGTTCTAATTGGAATACCCGTAAGTTTAGAAAACTCACCTATCCTATACAGCATAAGCATCAGTACCTTTCATAAATATCATACTACAATTTAAAGAACTTTAATAGATTTACCCCTAAACTTTTTTGTCAAAACTAACACCTTTTGTTCTTCTTTTACAGTTTCCTTAACAATATAATCTTCTCTTTCAAGTTCATCTCTTAATAACAATAATAACATCTTAAGCATTTTAAGTTGTACTATCTTTATTTTAGTATCTCTATCTATAATATTTTCCTCCCTTCACTGATACTTTAACATTACAGTTAACTAGAGAGTCAATATTAAAATAAAAAGAAAACACCTAACTAAAGAATAATACTTTAAATTAAGTGCATCTAAAACATAAAAACTTAATAGGTAGTTATAACACCAAATATCCCTACTTCATCATTGTATTATAAATATTAAACACTATTTTATCTCTTTTTACCTAATGAATCAGCAAAAGCATCATTAATATCTTTAACATCATTGCCATTTACTAATGTTTGTTTATTTTCTTCCATTTGTTCTAACAAATCATTAAATCTTTTATCTAATTCTTTTTTTATCTTATCACTATTACTAGGAGTAATAGTTTTAGTTGTTAATTTATGCTCTTTAGGTTCCCATATCATTCCTATTTGATTTAGTTTTTTTTCTCTTTCTTTATTCCATCTACTTTTTCCTTGACCTTTTTTTGCTTGTCTTTGATTATTAAGCCACTCACCTAATCTTATTGCATTTTTATATCTTGGATCTTCTTTTTTTACTATAACTACATTATTGTTATCAATAAGAACTTTACAGCTTCTTGATATATTTAAATTTCCATACTGATTATAATACATTTTTGCTATTTCATACATTCTACCCCATTCTTGAGCAAAATCCCTAGACTCATCCCATATCATTCCTATTTGATCTAGTTTTTCTTCTCTTTCTTCATTCCAACTATCACTACTACCTTTTTTTGCTTGTCTTTGAGTATTAAGCCACCCACCTAATCGAATAGCATCTTTATATCTTGAATCTTCTTTTTTTATTATAATAACCTTTCCATTTTTTATTAAAACTCTAGAACGTTGTTCTACATTCAAATTACCATACTGCTCATAATACATTTTGGCTATATCATACATATCATTCCAAAGTTGTTCTTTTTTTTCCCAACTCATTCCTATTCGATTTAGTTTTTCTTCTCTTTCTTCATTCCAACTATCACTACTACCTTTTTTTGCTTGTCTTTGAGTATTAAGCCACCCACCTAATCGAATAGCATCTTTATATCTTGAATCTTCTTTTTTTATTATAATAACCTTTCCATTTTTTATTAAAACTCTAGAACGTTGTTCTACATTCAAATTACCATACTGCTCATAATACATTTTGGCTATATCATACATATCATTCCAAAGTTGTTCTTTTTTTTCCCAACTCATTCCTATTCGATTTAGTTTTTCTTCTCTTTCTTCATTCCAACTATATGTACTCTGGCCTTTTTTTGCTTGTCTTTGAGCAATAAGCCATTTGCCAAATTTTATTGCATCTTTATATCTTGAATCTTCTTTTTTCACTATATTAATTTTTCCATTTTCTATTAAAACACTACAAGTTGCTGCCACATCTAAATTACCATACTGCTCATAATACATTTTAGCAATATTATACATCTCATTCCAATATTGCTCATACTTATCCCAAACCATTCCTATTTGATCAAGTTTTTCTTCTCTTTCTTCATTCCAAATATATGTACCATAGCCTTTTCTTGCTCGTCTTTGAGTAGCAAGCCACTCACCTAATCGAATAGCATCTTTATATCTTGAATCTTCTCTTTTTAATATATTGACTTTTCCATTTTCTACAACAACTCTACAAGTTTCTGCTACACCTAAGTTACCATACTGCTCATAATACATCTTAGCAATAGCATACATCTTCTCCCAATTACTATTAGCAATGCTATTAACTTCAGTAGTTAAGTCATAGTAATCTTTTAAAATTCCAGTTATTTCAAACTTATCATAATCAAAACCATCTATTAAATGTAAATGTCCTTCATTATTTTTTTGTAACCTCTCTGGAAAATCTATAGTCCATAGACTCATATCAGTACAGATTCTAATAATCTCTGTTATTTTTAATCTTTCTCCTTCAGAAAGAGAATCTAACAATTCAGAATCATTTAAATATTTAGAATAGTTATTTTGAATACATTTCAAAGTTAAACCATAACTAGATTCTATTCTATCAAAACTATTCAAATCAGGAATTCTACCATTATGTTGTTCTACCCAACTATTAATAATTACTAACTTATCTAAATCACTTATTTCATCTTTATGTTCTTTATCCATATTTACCCTAAAAACATTATTAGCAACATCTATAGCAACTGTTCTCTCTTCTCCACTAATCTCTTTATTAGGATCAACAGAAAAGATAATTCTACCTAATTGTTGCAAATATAATATTTTAGAGTTTTCATCTAATGGTCTTAACCATATTAATCCATTTACCCCATTAACATGAGCACCTTCATTTAATTTGTTTATTACAGTAATAAATTTTATTTTATCAGGTTCATCTCTTTCAAATTGTTCTAATTCATATCTATTTTTCGCATTACCATAAACACCTAATAAAGAATTAAATTGTAAACCCAACTTATCAGCAACCCTCATATATTTTTTTATATCATCAGATTCTTTTAAGTCAGCATCTGTAATACCACGATATTTTATTATATTAAGAATTAATTCTTTCTGATACTTTTCTATTACTTCTCTACTTGAAACTCTATTATTTTGCGAATATCCATCCTCTGTTTCAACTGCTTTTCCACTATCATTAATTACAGGGCAAAAAACAATATATTTACCACCCTGCTTAATATTATCACCTATTACTTTTTCAATACCATCAGCTTCCGATACTTTTCTTCTAAGTACTTCAAATTTAGCCAATTCTTTTGTTCTTAAATTTTCATCTTCTATATTTTCTATTCTTTCCCTTAATCTTTCAAGAGAACCATCTTTTTCCAAACTATATTCACATTGAACTATTTTAGGATTCATTACATAACCAAGTCTAATAGCCTCTTCTAAATCCATATTAATAGCAAGATGTTTATGTTTTATTATTTCTTCTTTAGTATAGCCAAAATATTCTGCCCACTCATCTGCCATATCTTTATTATCCATATCTCTTCTAGGTGTAGCAGTTATACCTAAAACTTTTGTTTTTTCATCTTGATGTTCTAATAACTCTAAAACACTATTCTTCCACTCACTAGCACCAGATCTATGCAACTCATCAAATATAATTAATCCATATTTATGATGTACTGTTTTTTGTTCAAAACCATTTAAAATTTCATTTCTTTTGTCTGATAATAATGATTGATAAGTACATAATTTTAAATGTTTAAACTTTTCCTTAATTCTTTCTCTATCGCTTTTTTGAATTGATTCTTCACAAACAATTTCTAATATATATCTTTCAATTTGATTTAATATTTCATCATTAGGTGCTAAATATAATATATCTTCATCACTATGTTCTAACATTTCTGCCAAAGCAACAAAGCTCTTCCCTGCTCCAGTTGGTAATACTGCTGTTGTAAATTGTCTTTCTCTAAAAGCATCATCTATATTAGTTAAAGTAGAAGCTTGATAACTTCTAAGTTTTAATCCTTTAGTGTTATTAATTTTATAATACCCTAAAAAATCTTCTAATTCTTCTACAGTAAAAGTATCATTTAAATCTATATCATCAAAAGTTTTATCCTTTATAATTGTCGTAAGTAAAGTATTAGCAATATCTTTTTCTCTAACCCCTCTTTCTTTCAAAGCATTATATATCTCCACAATATTACTTTCTTTTAACCTATCAACAATCTGATTTCTTTGTCTATTAGAAAAACTTACTACATTTAATTTACTCCAATTAAATAAATCAACTATAGCATTAGCATAATATGTTTCTTTATCAACTTGCCTATGCTCAATATCATCAAAGTTTTCTAAATAATATTTAAGTGCTTCAGTTGGATTATTAATTATATATTCTAAATCACTAGTAGATAGTTTATCAATAAAATCAAAAAGTTCTCTTTCTTTTGGTCTAAAATCTAAACTAACAGATTCACTTATTTTCATTCTATTACTAGATTGTCTTGAAAAAACTTCAGGTTCAACACCATAAGTATGTGTTCTTAAATAAGAAAGTATATTACCATATTTATTATTATCTACAAGTAAAGATAACATATCAACACTACTTAAAGTCCTTAATTTAGACTTTGCTAAATAAAAAGATTTTGTATATAAACTTATAGAGCTATAAAAATCAACATTACCATTAGTCAAATTATACATATTCTCAATTGTATATTGATTATCAGTATCTAACTTTTCATTAGCATATTTAAATTCTTCAACACTATATTCCTTATTAACAATTATACTTTTTATCTCATCTTTAAGCTCATTAATTAAGGGATAGTTTTCTGGAACTTGTTGTAACAATGCTAAAATATCAACCATTTCTTTTGGTACATCAATTATATATTCTTTTTCAATATCTTTATAATTAATAAGTTCAAGAGAAGAAAAAGCATTTCCTAAAGTTTGAATCAATAATTTATTAGAGACATTAGGAATAATATTTTTATTAAATACATTAAGTATTGCAACAATCTTATTTTTTTCAAAATTCTGTTTTGCATTCAAAGCTTGATAATCTACAGAAGTAGTATTAGTATTTTGATAGATAATACCTTTTTCAAACATTTCTTGCCTTTTCTCTTCACTTTTCTGATTATAAATTTTCATTATTTCATCTAATTTTTCTTCACTTTTAGCATGACGAATAGAAGACAAAAAATATTTAGTCATATCATCAATTTCATTATTTTCTAAATAATTATCAATAACTTTCTTAATTTCATTAATCATATATTGACCGGCATTATATACTCTACTACCAATTTCCTTTTTAGGCACTTTTACCATCACATATTTATCTTTATAATAACCTCTACCATATAAAGCAGCAGCATTAGCATTACTAGTTAAAGAAATACAATTAGTATCAGTCCTGTGTTGCATTTTAATGTGATCAACCATTTCCATTAAAGAAATTGAACTATCAGAATTATATATAGGAGTCTTATCATATCTTTCTCTATCAGTTCTTATTCTATAAATCTCACCATTTGAATCTAAAGTAATTCCTGTTTCAATATCATTATTATCTCCCATATTTAAAGCACGAAAAAAATAATAATTATCATCATCACTTAAGATATTGAAATTTTCAATGTCAAATACTCCTAGATTCATAACTACCTCCATCTTTACTTACTAAATATATTTCTAACACAATTATACTACAAAAAAACTAGAAATGTATATCTAGTTATTTGTTTCAATTACTCACATAAAAAGAAGAATTTTAATTTTATCTTTAATTATAATTGTCCTTTTACTATTCTTACTATTTATAAAATTCTTAACTTAAAGATTTTTTAAAACTCTACATATCTATTAGTATTATAAATAGTTCCATCTACTTCTACATAAATAGAGTACTTTCCACTAAGTCCATCTTCATTAATATATTTAGTAACACTAATACCTTCTTTAGTTTCTTCTTCTGTAAATATATCAACACATAAAGCAGTATAAGGTCTCTTACTTATAGAAACATTATAAATATTCTTAGTACCATTTTTATAAAGAATAACATTAACATCAGTACCTCTTTTAAATTTACCAGTAAATACTAATCTATCAACTTCTTTAGTAATACTAATATTATGTTCTTCTTCTATATCTTTAAAATCTTTACTATTTAAGATAAAACCTAACTCATTACTAGTAACTTTAGTCTCACCTAAACTACCAACTCTTTCTGCTTTACTTAACTTAAAACTTTCATTTTCAGGATATAAACTCATCTTTTCAACTCTATAGTTATTAGTAGGTAAAACTATTTCAAAGATAACCTCACCATCTTTATACTCAACAGTATCACTAACTAAACGGTCTGCCCCACTAATTCCAGCCGGTTGATTAGAGTTCTTTCCATCTACATAAACAATACCACCAGAATGAATTATATAATGCTCACTATCTATATAATCAACATCAGATATATATGGAGAATAAAACTCACTACCACGTTCTTTACCATATTCAAATACTTGTTCAATAGTCATTTTATCTGTATCTATCTTATACATAACCCCACGAGAATAACTGTCTTCTGCAGGAACATATTCATCTTCATTCTTAGATTTATTATTACCATTATCAAAGATAAATACATAACCTTCTGGAGTAATCATCGCTGCATGTTGACTCCATTGCCATTCAAAATCATCTCCAACAGGTGTAAAGAAATACTTCTGATATTCTTCACTCCAGTTAGTAGGATCTCCTATTATCCAGTTCAAATCACCACTATCATAATCTATATTAATAACAGCATCTTGATGTCTACCAGATAAAGTTATAGAATTAGTATCTTCATCATACCAGACAGAATTATTATGGAACCAATCATACTCTATCCAGTTTTCACTCTTACCATCTTCCATATTTAAAATATCTTTTAAATCAAAAGTCTTAACAACTTCACCAGTATCTCTATCAAGTTCTACAATATAATCTTCTACAGTACCTTCACCACTAGTAAAATCATCACTAGCGACTAATAAATTACCATTAGACATCTCAAAATAATCATGATGATAACCACCAGGCAAACTATACTCTTTATATATTTTACCTAACATATCCATCTCATATAAACCTGTCATATAATAAGGACTATTGACCAATCTTTCTGTACTTAACATCATATGTCCATTATCAAGTCTATTAACCTCCCAAACAGAATTAATAGTTAAATACCATCTTACATCGCCATTTACATCATATGCACATGTATAACCACCACTAGATGGTGTAAAGAAATATAAATCATTACTTAACTCATCTTTATTAGCATCAACAGAAGTAGGTAAAATAAAATCATCTGGTAAAGCCTCAGTAGTAATTGTAAATTCTTTACTTACATCACCATATTCTATAACTACAGTATTATCTCTATCAGGATAAAGACCATAAATAGGTAAATAATGTTCAGTTCCTTCATCAAAAGTATATTCATAAGTACTAAGTTCATCATCACCTTCAATAGTAACTTTAGGACTAACAGCTTCATCAGTCTTAAAGATAATTAAAGCAGTCAAAGGTGAAATCTCATAAGGATTAACAATTACATCAGCATTATCAATATCTTTTAATTTTGTAGGAAAGTCATCCTCTAATTTACTCTCCTTTTCAATTAGACCACTAACAACTTTTACTTCTTTACTATTAGTACTCATATTATTAAAAACAAGTAAACATAAAGTAACAAGTATTAAAATAATAACTATAATTATAATAACAATTTTCTTTTTCTTCATACTATCTCCTCCACTCACCTTAATTTTACATTATAAAACTATAGTAAGTAAATAAAACACTAGTTGAAAAAACTCAACTATTAGTTGAGTCAAAACAATCATCATTAAAACTTAAAGGAACTTCATAAGTAATAGTCTTATCATCAAGACTAGTAGCATTTATCTCTAATACTAACTGGTTATTTTTAAATATTTTACAACTACTAGCATAATCATCAACTGTAAAATCAATACTATTAAGCAAACCAGAAAGAGTATCTACATCACTATTATCGCTTTCACAACTACTAATCTTAGTCTTAGCATCACCATTAACATCATAAAGATTACAACTTAAACTTTTATATTCAGTATCATCATCACTATTATTATAGTCAATACTAGATATATAAATAGATGATTTATCAGGAGAAAAAGCTAAAACACCACTAACATCAAAATCATTAGAATCAGTCTCCAATACTTTAAACTCATAAGTTTCTTTATGTACGACAAAAAATACAAAAATAAGGGCCACACAAATAACTAAAACTGTTATAGGAATAAATATTTTCTTATTTAATTTTTTCTTGTTCTTAACACTTCCCTCTAATAGTTCATCTATATTAACATTAAATAACTCACTAATAGTTTTAAGAATAGCAATATCAGGAATACTCTTACCATTCTCCCATTTACTAACTGCCTGATAAGTAACCCCTAACTTCTTAGCAAGTTCATCTTGTGTTAAGTTATTATCTTTCCTAAGTTTCTTAATAAATTTACCAATCTTCTCTTGATCCATTAGTATCACCTTCTCTAAAAAACTTTCTCAATATCAACTAACTTCTTATCATCAAACTCTAATTTAAAAGTAGTACAGTTAAAAATATTATCATAAAGTATTAGTTTATCATTAAATATTATACATTTATTTTTCAAATTAACATTACACCACTGCTTTAATAACCAAAGAATTGCACTACCGTGAGAAACAATAACAACTCTTTTATCCTTATATTCATCTATGACATCAATTAAAGCCCTATAAACTCTTTCTCTTACTTCTTTCTGACTTTCTCCATCTCCCATTTTATAATTTTCATCATTATTTTGTCTTAAACCAAAGTCACTTGGTAACTCATCCCAAGAATTAATACCAAATTTTCTTTCACCAAAATCAGAATTAAGTATTAAGTTCACATTGTTAGCATTGGCAATATATTTAGCAGTTGACATTGCTCTAACATAATTACTAGAAATAACAACATCTATATTTTGAAGTTCGCTTTCTTTACTTATATTAGATGCTAACTCTTCTCCCTCAATAGATAAAGGCATTTTCTCATTTTGTAACTGCAAAATATCATTATTATAATCATTATTTATATTTTTTAATGCTATAGAGTGTCTCATCAAATAAATAGTTGTCATTAAACATCACTACTTTCTTTCTCTCTTACTATTATAACACACTATCCATAACCATATATACTAACTTTTTCTTGCATTTTTGCAACTATCATAATATAATATAGCCAACTTAAGAGAAGAGGGATAAAATATGGAAACTATTAATAATAGTTGTAGAAACTTTTTTAAAAAATTATTAGAAGACTATGTAGAAGAACTTAAAAGAAATTATAATACCACTTTTGATACTAAAGCATTAGATTATCTTGCTGACAAACTTACTATAGAAGCATCAAAAGAAAATAATCCTAAATTATTAACAACAATCGAAAAGAACATTACCAAAATATTTATGAATGGTAAACTAATTATATCATCAGAAAGTGTTGATAATGGTCTTTATGAAAACTGTTTTAATATCTCAACTGATAGTGCTAAGATAAAAATGTAGGAAATGACTAATATAAAAATGTCAGAAAACCTACAAATTTATCTTAGCA
>CALVJB010000020.1 GCA_944332025.1 uncultured Bacilli bacterium | reverse complement strand
TATGCTAATATAAAAATGTAGTTTTTTCTGCATAATTATTTTAGTCAAAAACTACATTTTTATCTTGACATTATCATTACTCTACTAATGAGTGAAAAGAAAGGTGTAGAAATAGATTATTGTCCAGAGTGCCGTGGTATCTGGTTAGACCGTGGAGAGCTTGAAAAGATTATGGAAAAAGAAGATACTTATATAAATAAAGAAATTAAAGAAAGTTCTCACAAAGAATCAAGACATTATGAAGAAAAACCTAAAAAACAAAAAAGAGAATCATTTATGAGTGAAATCTTTGAAATGTTTGGAGAGTAAAAAATAGTAGTAAAAACACTACTATTTTTATTTTATAAGCCTATCTTTTTACTTTCATCTTCCTGTAATATTTCACTTAATACCCATTCATTATTTTCATTTTTTACAAATTTCCAAAACTCTACAAAAGATTTATTTTTAGTATCTCCACTGACTATACTCTTTGTCTTAGTATCAACAATATAATCTATCATTTTTCCTTTTATGTAAAACCAAATCAAATCTTTATTATCATCTTTATCATCATAAACAGATACTGGCTTTAGATTAACTAATCTTATTTTCTTTAAGATATTTCTTCTATTATTAATATCCATCCACTCAAGCTTAGACTTAAAATTCTCATATAAATCTTTATCCATATAGTCTTTAGCTTTACTAATATCGTTATTAGTCCAAGCTTCTTCTACAATATAAAATGTTTCTATTACTCTTTTTTCAATAGTTTTATATTTAAAGGTAATATCTTTATTGTCTAATAATCTTAAATATCTTTTACTATTAAAAGATGCTCTTAGTACTTTAAAATATAAGATGATAGTGGATGCAAATATTATAAGAATAAATATTATAGCAGAAATAATATTGGAAAGAGGACTACTATAACCTCTTCTTCCATAATGTCTACTACTAGAACCACCAGAGCTTGAATGAGATCCACTACTACTTCCTCCACCTGCTCTTAAAATAGTTATAGGATTATCATAAGATATTTCTTTAGCATTTACTACAATAACATTACAAGAAATAACTACTAATAAAAGTAAAAATGATAATAATAAAATATTTCTCATAAACTTTAACCTTCTTCTATTATTTTACAAACATCTATCCACTCTTTATAATTAGATGCTTCTTCTAACTCTTTAATAGTAAGTTTTACAGCACTGTTACTACTACCACAAGCAGGATAAACTGTATCGAAGTCTTTTAGAGATATATCTAAATAAATATCTACCCCTTCATTTATACCAAAAGGACAAACTCCGCCTACTTTATGACCAATAAGTGGTTCTACCTCATCTACCTTAATCATTTTAGCTTTTTCATTGAATTTACTTTTATATTTGGAATTATCTATCTTTCTATTACCTGCTGTTACTATTAATATAGGTTTATTATTTACTAAAAATGATAAAGTCTTAGCAATTTCAGCTTCCTTACAGTTTAAAGAAATCGCTGCTTCCTTAACAGTTGCAGATGATGTATCAAATTCTTTTATCTTATTATCTAATCCATATTTTTCTAAATGTTCTTTCGCATTTTTTAATGACATAATTTTCACTCCTTATCTATTTTCTAATTCATTTAATTTATCTTTATCTAAATAAATAACTTTTTCTTTAAATTTATTTATATAATTTAACTTCTTCTTTTCTTTCTTATAATAACTATTAACAACTTTAAACATATCTATAAAGGCTCTAAAAGTTGGAGGATAATTATATTTTTCTTTACCTAATTTTTGTCTTATTAATCTTTTTATAACTCTTTTATAAACTTCTCTTTTCTTTAAGTTTATATAATATATCTTATCACATTTTTCTAAGCCTTTAACAAATTTACTTCTTCCTATATCTTCTATTATAAAAGAATCTTTAGATAAAATATCATTAAACATTTTTTTATAGTTTCATCATCTCTCATAATATAATTATTATTATCATCCCATACTATACAGTCAAGTTCATAACTTTCTATATTATATCTTTTACTTAATATTTTTGATAAAGTTGTTTTGCCTGAAGCAGGTGGTCCTATAATATATATTTTCACTATAATCACTTGCTTTCTATAAAAATTATAATAAAAAAATAGAACTCTTAAAAGCCCTATTTTAAATCTTCTTTATTATAAATAAAATCTACTATATTAACATTTTTAATACCTTCTACATTTCTTTGTAATACTAAGTCTGATACAAATAAATATCTAGGATACATTTCCTTTATTTTGTAAAACGGTTTATATTCTCTTTCAGCAGTTTTCTCATCATCTATATTTTTAGTAACTTGAATATAAAAGTACTCATCTACACCACGTCTTGCAATAAAGTCACATTCTAAATTTCCTATTCTACCTACACTTAAACTATAACCTTTAGTTTTCAAATATGAAAATAGTACATTTTCTAAAACTGGTCCATAATTAATTCTATTATCAGTATTTAAGGAATAATATATACTTAAATCTGCTAAATAATACTTCTTTTCTCCTTCTAATACTTTTTTTGATTTCATATCAAATAAATCACATGAATATATAATCTTAGCATTTTCTAGAATTTCTATATACGTTTTAATAGTTCTCCTATCAACATTTATTTTTTGTCCTACTAAATAATCATATATACTACCTACACTAATAACAGAACCAAAATTATTTACAATAAAGTTTTGTATTACTTCAAATAAATCTTTATCTTTTATTTTTTTATGACTTTTAATATCTTTATCGAAAATTTGCCCTATAACATTTCTAGTATACAATAATTTATCTTCATATTTTTCATAATATAATGAACCTGGAAATCCACCATTTCTTATAAATTCTTCAAATTCTAAATAAATATTAGAATTAATGTTTTTATTAAGAAACTTTTTCATATCAACATATTCATAAAAATTAAGTGGTAACATTTCTATCTCAATATATCTTCCAGTTAATTTAGTTACAAGTTCACCACTAAGTAAATATGAATTTGATCCTGTTAAAAATATTGAAAAATTACCTTCTTCTCTATAAGCATTAACAACAGATTCAAAATCACTAACATTTTCTACTTCATCGATAAAGAGATATTTAAAATCATTATCCACTATAAAATCATCTATAATCTTTTCAAGTTCAGTAGGAGTTTTAACATCTTTATATTCTTTTCTATCTAACTCAATATAAATAATATCCTTATCTTTTATACCTTTATCTTTTAATTCTTCAATGACTGTTTTTAATAAATAAGATTTACCACATCTTCTAATACCTGTAATTACTTTAATCATTGTATCATCATAAAAGCCTCTAATCTTATTTAAATAATCTTCTCTTTTATATAATTTTTCCATTGTTCTTCACCTATATTAATTATAACTTATAAGATATAACCAGTCAAGTTATCGACCATTTTTTAGTAATAATGTATTAAAATTGGTCGATAACTGATGAATTTTAGTATAAATTATTTTATTAATCTAGTCTTTTATAAATTTATTTTTTTCTATTTTAACTACAACTCCTGATACTATCTGATTAAATTTCTTCCACTTCTTTTCTTCTATTATTTCAAAGCCAACATTTTGAAAAAGTTTTAAAACATTAACTCTGTTCTTTTCAAAATTGTCATATAAGGAGTCTATTCCCTTTAAAAATGCTTGTTTACAAAGAAGTATTAAAGCTGGTTTAGAATAACCACAACCTCTATATTTTGATTCTATAACAATACCACATTCATATCTATTTTCCTTATTATTGTAGTTATAATTTACATACCCGACATATTTATTTAAGTTAACGTCTTTTATATAAGCAAAAAAAGTATTTTTATCTTTACGTTTATTATACTTTTCTAACCATTTATCTTTGTCAAAATCAATACATCCTGTATCATAATGATATCCACTATAAGAGACATCATATCCTGCATTATAAAACATTGTATCTTTATCACTTAATAATTTTTGTTCATAATAATATTCTTCTAGTTTTGGTTCAATTAATATAATGTTTTTCATAACATTTCTCCTCTAATAAAATTGTAACAGTAAAAAAGAGCTTTTTAAAGCCCTAAAATAATACTTTTTCACTCTTATATTGTTTAATTATTACTACTAAGACTAAAGTAATAATGACAATTGTTGATAAACTCATTAATAAGATATTAACAATATCTATATTACCTACAACTATATCTTGGAATAAAAGTGTAAAGTTTAAGAAAGGTACTAATGATAAAAGTGGTGATGAACTAACTCCAGCCATGAAAGCAATCATACCTGGAAAGAAACATATAAATGTTAATGGTGTTAAAGCACTTTGAGCTTCTTTAAAGGTTTTAGATTTACTAGCAATGGCAATACAAAGACCACTAACTAGTAGAGAGTATGCAATAATTACTAATACTGCAAAGATTAAACTACTAGTAGATAACATTAAATTAGTATCTTTATATATTTCAAAAGCACCATTAGCATATGCAAGTGAAATTAACATTAATATTAAACTAACAATACCTGTAATAATTGATGATAAAGAGACACTTAAGAACTTACCAACAATTATATCTTTACTTTTAATTGGAAAAGTAAGTAATGTTTCAAGTGTTCCTCTTTCTTTTTCACCTGCAGTTGTATCAGTAGCAGGATAAGTAGCAGATATAGTAATAGCCATAATTATAAATAAAAAGCCATAATTTACAATATAATTGCCATAAAAGTTTTCTGTTTCTTTTATACCTTTATTAACAGTAATAATAGATGTAACATCAGTAGGATTTATATTATTACTAGCTAAATAATTTGTTTGTAATGCTTCTTTATAAGTAGCAAAGTAAGTATCCATTAAACTTGTAGCATAAGTACTAGTCTCATTATCTTCACCATTTATAGTATAAGTACTACCATCTTTTGTAATATATAAATCTATTTCTCCATTACTATACTTATCCTCTAACTCTTCAGTACTTCCACTAATAACTTTAATATCTAAATTATCTGCAATATCTTTTTCCATCTCACTTAATTCATAATCAAAACCTATTTTATTATAATCAGTTATAGGCTTATTAGTTTGTGCTTCAAATAAAGCAGACATACCTATTACTAAAGCAGGTATTAAAATAGGAATAATTAACATCATCATAAGAGATTTCTTATCACGAAACATCTCTCTTAATTCTTTCTTTAAAATATTACCTAAATTACTCATTAGAAACACCTCCTATTAAAGTAAAGAAAGCATCTCTTAAATTAGTAGTTTTAGTAGATTTTTTTATTTCACTAGGAGTACCTTCTTTAATTACAATACCTTTATTAATCATAATAACATTATCACAGATATTTTCAGCTTCTTCCATATAGTGAGTAGAATATAAAATTATCTTCCCACGTTTCTTTTCTTCTTTAATAAAGTCTAAAATAATTTGACTAGAAATAATATCAAGTCCACTAGTCGCTTCATCCAAAATATAATATTTAGGATCATGAACTAAACATCTTGCAATATTAACTCTTTGAGTTTGTCCTGTTGATAAGTTTTCAATTCTATTATATAGAAAACTATCCATATTTAACTTCTTAGATATTTCTTTTATTCTATCCTCTAATTTACCTTCATCTACACCATAAATATTTCCACACATTTTTAATAACTCATATGGTGATAAAGTATTATATAGTTTAGTATTTCCTGATAGATAGGCAATATTTTTCTTAATTTCTATCTCATTATGAAGATAATCTAATTTTCCAAAAGAAATAGTACCACTAGTAGGTTCAAGGATTCCTGCAATCATTCTAAGTAGCGTTGTCTTGCCTGCCCCATTTGGTCCTAATATTCCGATGATTTCTCCATCTTTCGCTTTAAAACTAATACCATTATCAGCATAAAACTCTTCTTTTTTACGTTTAGCATTATACTTAACGAACTTCTTCTTTAAGTCTTTAACTTCTAACATAATTCATCTCCTAACATTCTTTATACTTTTTATTAAATATTTACAACTTTCAGTAACAAGTTCTGATTTAATTGCCTCATCATATTCAAAGAAACGATAATCAGTACATTTTAAAGGTTCCATTATTTTAAAATTTCCATCAATATATTTAACAAAATAGATTACAAAAATCCAGTTAATATTATTTTTATAGCAATGATAAATTCCTATAGAATCACTAAAGGATAAATTAATTTCATCACCTGCTTCTTCTTCTACTTCACGCTTAATTGCTGATAAAAAGTTCACATCTTCTCTTTCTACTTTACCACCTATATCTTCATAAAGACCATTTTCATCACGTGATTTCATTCCTCTTTGTTGTAGTAAAATTTCTCCATATTGGTTTTCGATATGAGCAATTACACCTATCTTTTGATTAGGGTAATTAAATTTTTTTAAGTCTTCAAGAGTAGCTTCGTGATCTAAATTATAAAACTGCATCTTATTCCCTCCAAGAAAAATTATATCATAGAGAAAACATCATAAACAACAAAAAAAGAAGAATTTATACTCTTCTAATTAAATTAAAATAAATAAAAGTATGATACTATATTTGCAGGAATACTTAGTAAGGGTGTTTGCCTCTTTCTTTAACTGTAATAGCAATTCAGGGGGAGAAAGGGGAGATATTTATGAGTAAGAAGGATTTCTTAATTGTAATATTATTAATTATAGTTATACTCCTAATTATTTATAGATAGCAAAACACCCTATTACATCTTTGTGAATAGGGCTTTTACTTCTAAACAATTTTAGAGGTAACACCCATCTGCAAAACTAGGTATTCCTCTCTTGCTGTACGCACTAGGCGTCCAACTTGTAATTAGTATATCATAAGTTCGTACTTTTAACACTACTTTTGGTGTTTTTTTCTTTCTCTTTTTCTTCTTCTAATTTTTCTAGGTAAACTTTTTTACATTTTTCCTCGAGATCTTTTGGCATATAAAACTAACTATTTTTAATTTCAATATTACACTAACTCTGTATTTAAGTAATAATAATAATGAAGTAATTCTCTTTTATATTCTACAATTTTACCTTCTGGTAAGACTAACATTCTAGTAACACCAATCTGTTCTACAAAAGAAGGATTATGACTTACCATTATTAAAGTACCAGTATAATTTTTAAAGTTTTCTCCAATAATTTTTTGTGTTTCTGGATCAAAGTGATTAGTAGGCTCATCTAGTATAATTATGTTAGTTCTTTGAATCAGTATTTTACACAATGCTACTCTTGCTTTCTCTCCAGGAGATAATACTTTTACTTTCTTAAAGACATCATTATTAGAAAATAGAAAGTTTCCTAAAAAGGTTCTTAACTCATTATCACTATAATTAGGATTATCTACATTTTCTAGGATAGTCTTATCTTCATCTAATATTTCTAACTCTTGAGCATAATAAGCGATAGATGCTTTATAACCATAGACTATTTCTCCTTTAATAGGTTTTAATTTATTCATAATTAATTTTAATAAAGTTGATTTCCCTACTCCATTTTCTCCAACTATTAAAAACTTCTCTCCTCTTGCCATCTCAAAAGATAAATTACGATATAAATCACTCTTAGAAGGATAATGAAAAGTTAAATGTTTTACTTCTAAAGGTATTCTACCACTTATCTCTTTAGGTTCTACTTTCATAGTAACAGTCTTATATTTTTCTTCTCTCATCTCTAACTCATCTAACTTTTTCTCTAACATTTTCTTTCTTGATTCGCCTAATCTCTTTAAATTATGATTAGTACGAGAAGCAGACTCTGCTCTTTTAACAACTTCTTCTAATTTCTTTATTTCCCGTTCCTGTTCTTTTATTCTTAATTCTTTCTGCATCATTTCATCAGCATAAAGTCTTTTAAATTCTTTATAATTACCTTTATATACTTTTATTTTATGAGTAACTTTATTAATAAACATAGTCTTTGTTACTACCTCATTTAAGAAATCAATATCGTGACTGATTACTAACACCATACCGTGATAATTTTTCAGATAATCTATTACAAAGTCTTTAGTCTTAGCATCCAAATGGTTAGTTGGTTCATCTAAAAGTAATATATCAGAGTTTGAAAAAAGAAGTTTTGCAAAAGCGATTTTAGATTTTTGACCTCCTGATAAATCTCCTACTTTCATCTCTAAAAGTTCACTATCTATTTGCATATTCTCAATTAATGATAACAATTCATCTTCTGCAGTATATTGATTTAGACTATCAAGTTCACTTTGAATCTTCTCTGCTTGTCTTAAAAGTTTATTTTGTTCTAACTCACTTGCGCTACTTAATTTTTCATAAACTACATTTAACTCTTGTTCTAACGCTTCAATTGATCTTCCGCTGTATAAATAATCTAAAACATTCTTCTCTTTATCAGTAAAATTAATCTCTTGAGGAAGATAACCAAGTCTTTTATTATTAACAGTTACTTTACCAGAATCTAACGTTTCTTCTTTCAAGATAATCTTAAATAAAGTTGTCTTTCCTGCACCATTTACACCAACAACTCCCACTTTATCATTATCTTCTATTAAAAAGGAAGCATCATCATAGATGACTTCACTACCAAATGCTAGATACATATTTTGTCCTTTCATAGACTCACCTTCTTAATTAGTTTAAATTTATATATATTTAATACCAGTTGTAATAGTTAAATTAGGTTGTCTTTTAACAAGTGTTTTTTGAAGGTTGCTATAAGATTCGAATCCAAATTTAGGTCTACTTCTTACTTCTTCAAAACTTTCTTTAGTTAACCCATAATCTTCTAATAGTAAATTATAAATTTCATTTGTTACCTCAATTTCTCTTTTATCTTCATCTGTTAATTCTTTTTTACTATCTAATTCTGTAAATAATTTCTCATATTCAGCTATCTCAAGTGAGTGTTCACGACTCCATTGTTGAAATGGACCACCTATTTTTTTACGAGGAGATGGATAAGGATTATGTGCGTCATATAGCATTTCTAACTTATTCATTACTCTATTTAATTCTTTTTCTCTTAATTCTTTACTTTCTAATGTTTGATACAAATTAACAGTTCCAATTCTCATCGTTTTGTATTCATCGGGTATTTTATCATTCAAACTACGATTTTCACTATAATTAAAATGAAACAATCTTACATTTTTATCATTTATTAATGTAGAAATATCTAAACTTTCAAAACCATTTTCATTGCCAGAAATACTAAGTTGCATATCTTTCATTTTAAATAGATTTAAAGCTCTATTATAAATATTATATATTGCTACTTTCTTATATACCTCTAATTCAGATAAAACATCTCTATCTTCATCTTTAATATAATCTCTTATAACAGAAAACTCTAATTCTATTAAAGAATTTAAATACTCTTGCATGGGATTAGATAATATTCCTCTATATTCCTTTAATAATTCTAATAGCTCTTCCCTTGTATTAACTCTATTCCAATTATTACTCCTTACAACTTTCATATAAAATAAACCTCCCTAATAATTTCTTAATATATATTCTAACATATAAATAAGTTAAAAAAGTTAAAATATTTAGAAAATTAAAAAAAGTTAGCATTTCCACACTAACTATTTACTTATCATAACATTAACATTTCCATTACCTAAAGCATCTTTTAAATTATCTACATTATCTATCTTACCAACTCTTGTATAACTATAAGGAGTATCAAAGTCTTCATAAAAGATAACTAAACAGTCACTTCCATATAACATAATATCTCCTGTACTTATACTACCAGGTCTATAACTATTAGTAGGAAGACTTTCATCAAAATAATAATACTTTTCATTACCATTTAATTCACTCATACTAACTTCTAGTGGAAGTCTATTTAAAAGCTCTCTTGTTGTTTCATTATCATCAAGTCTTGCTGTAAATTCATTTCCATTTATTGTTAAGTTTATCTTCATACTTAAATCATCTCCATCTATTTCTCCACTAGTATTTATTCCCCTATCTTGATTAGTATCACTATTATCATCTTTTAAATTAATAACTATTAAAGTTACTACTAATATTATAATAACTATCAATATACCTAACAATATTTTCTTTTTCATAGTTTATCACCTTACTAAAAGAAGAGCTTAATACTCTTCTATTTTAAATTGCTTTTAAAGAACTCCTCTATCTTATCAAAAGGAATAATATCACATCTATCATATAAATCAGTATGAACAGCATTAGGTATTATCATTAATTCTTTATTATCAGTATATTTACTGTTCATAGTCATATTCTTATAAGCATCTTGACTCATATAACAAGAATGAGCTTTTTCACCGTGAATCATTAAAACCGCACTTCTTATTTCATTACTATAAGTTAAAATTGGTTGATTCATAAAAGACATTGTTCCAATAACATTCCAACCTTCATTAGAGTTTAAACTTCTCTTATGATAACCTCTTTTAGTTTTATAATAATCATAATAATCTTTTACAAAGAATGGAGCATCATCTGGAAGCGGATCTACAACTCCACCTGCTCTTTTATAAGTATTAGTTTTATAGTCATCTGTTCTCTCTTTATTTAAAGTAACTTTTTGATTATATCTTGCTTCTTCATTGTCATCATTATCAAAATAACCTTTAGCATTAATTCTTGACATATCATACATTGTTGATGTAACAGTCGCTTTTACTCTTGTATCAATTGAAGCGGTATTAAGAGCCATTCCACCCCAACCACAAATACCAAGAATTCCTATTTTTTCAGGATCAACATTATCTTGAACTGATAAAAAGTCAACTGCTGCTTGAAAGTCCTCGGTATTAATATCAGGACTAGCCATATAACGAGGAGTACCTCCACTTTCACCAGTAAATGATGGATCGAAAGCAATTGTTAAGAAACCTCTTTTTGCAAGTTCCTCTGCATATAATCCTGATGCTTGTTCTTTAACCGCTCCAAAAGGTCCACAAATAGCAATGGCAGATAATTTACCATCATACTCTTTAGGTTCATATAGATCTGCTGCTAAAGTAATTCCATAACGATTATGAAAAGTTACTTTTTTATGATTTACCTTATCACTTTTAGGAAATGTTTTATCCCATTCATTAGTTAAATTTAATTTTTCTTCTGTCATATTATCTCTCCTTTTCTACTTTAATTATAATAATACTAGAGTTGTAAAAATATTTATCAACTCTTTCTAAAATAAATTCTAACATTTAGAGTTAGCTCCAAGTCAAGATATTATTTGATTTTTAAACATTACTATTATTGTTTTGTAACTTTACTTCATTAAAAATTTTTTTAGCATCTTGTCTTAATATCTCTGGCTCTTTTATATATTGCATAATCTCTTTATGAGAATAATTTTCTAATAAATATTTACCTATAGTAAAAACTATCTCATAATTGTTTGGAACACTATTAAAATCATTTAGCAACTGTTCTTCGTTAAATTGAAAATCTATTGTATGATCAAATGGATTACCTAAATTTGTAGCAAGTGCTTCCCAAAACCATTCAACATTTTTAGAATCAGGATTAATTTCTTGTTGACAAGAATGAACAAACTCGTGAATTATGTTTTCTAAAAATTCTTCTAATGTTATATCACTATGTGCTTTAGTTTTTCTACACTCTTCAATTGATAATAAATTAATATTACCATCAAAAGTATCAGCATTCATCCAATCATAATATTTAGGGACATATTCTTCTAAATGAGTTTGATACTCTTCGCGGTTTGTCCATATTTTTATTTTCTTTTTTTCTTTTAAATTTTTTAATTCAAAAAAATTAAGAATTCTATCTTACTTTTAAGTTTTTAATAATATTTATATTGTCTCAAACAAACTTTCTGTTAAAAAATGTATCTTGTTCGATTGTTTTATAGATACATTTATGTTATTATCTATTTAGGAATACTTAGTATGGGTGTTTACCTCTTTCTTTCGCTTTATTAATAGGGGGATAGATTGTGGGACTTGCTTATGAGAAAGAAAGATTTTTTAATATCAGTATTACTGATTATTATTATTCTTTTAATCATCTTTGGATAAAAACACCCTATACAACATATGTATAAGGGTGCAACCAAAATTTTTATGAGGTAACACCTATTAGCATAACTAGGTATTCCTCTTTTTTATACTATGTAAATTTTCTTTACATATTCATATTATCATAAATATATAAGAAATTCAAGTGTATAGATACTAAAATGCTACATTTTTTTTAAACATTACTACACTAGATAAAAGTATTACAACTACCTCTTAAAATATCATATATTAAATTCATCTTTTAACATTCATTTCACTTATAATCTTTATACCCTTTTGTTTTATAATCATTACATTTAATATAAATCTTATAATCTATATCACAATCTTCCGCTACAAATGTTTTAGCATACCCATCACAATATGATTTTCCTGAAGTATCTAGCATATCTTCTTTTTTTAAGTAACCATTAGAAATTAAATGATCAGCAGTTATAGTAATTTCTTTAGTAATATTCTCTTCGCAGTGCTTTTTACTATTACCAGTAGCATCCAAATTCCATATTACAGCTTCTTCAAATGCTTCTTCTATCTCATTATATCTTTCTTTTTCTTTAGCATCATTAAACATATAAATACTTAATATTATAATAACAATTACAATAAATATAATTAAAATTAATAATTTCTTCTTCATAACATACCTCAAACAACTATAATTTATACTATCCCTTATTCAACACTTCACTTAATTTACTAGTAATACCTCTTGGACTTCTTACAGATTTAACACCACAGCTTTTCAATCTTTCAAAAGAAAACTCATTGTCATTATATCTTTTAATTAATTTTAACTTAATAATCTCTTCATCTAAATAACTAACAACACACTTAAACATAATATAAGCATAAGGCTCTGTAATATAGATATAAACAATATCATTAATCATAAAGTTATGTGATTTTCTCCAAATAATAGTATCTGTATCATTAAAAGCATTAACAATATCATAATACTTTGGATTAGCAGGAATAATCCATTCTTTTTTCCTATTAGATAAATCAAAACTAATATCTATAAGATTCATAATTTCTTTATTAGATAAAGTATTATCCAAAGTAATACTAACCCAACTCTTTTTACTCATATGATATGCAGGATATATTCCTTTTTTCTTTAGATTAGTATTAACTAAATCATCTAACTTTACATTTAACACTTCAACTTCTCCACTCTCATTAGGATTAAGTTTACTTCTATCTATATTCATAATAACCACAAACCACTTATTACTACTTTTATTTCTAAAGATTCCATAATTAGGATTAGACTCCCATAAAAACTCTGGCAAGACATTATATTTTTCTTTAATTAAATTACTAAGTTTATTAGACTGTTTATAAATAAAATATTCTTTAGTAAAACAGTTATTTACAATAGATTCTATTACTTTAATATACTCATCTTTTACTCTATTAACAAAATCTCCTTTAACATTTTCAAGACGAAAGTTAGTATATTCGTAATCTCCATCTAAGTCATATACCCTACCTATAATCTTACCTTTACTATCAATAGTAATATCGACTCTAAAAGTAGCATCCATAATTAATTTAGAATATTTATAAATATTGTTTTCTAATATAAAACCATAAAGAATTAATTTATCTTTATCAAGTTTTCTCTTTTTAAAAACAGCATCTTCTAACATTTTAACATCCTATAACTATAATGATTTAAAATAATTAATCATCGCTTCATTCATTTTTTTACTACAATTCAAATCAGGTCTAACTACATTAAAACAATGAAATAATTTACCTTCTTCATTTTTCTTACAATAATAACTACTATGTGGATGATTTATTTTACTTAACCATTCATCAAAAGTTTTACAATTTTGATAACAAACGTCTTCTTCTGCACTCATTATATAAATTGGTGGCATATTAGTATTCCATAATTCTCTTATATTAGTATACCTTTCAATCTGCTCACATCCTGTTAAAATTATTCTTCTATTCTCTTTATTAAAAGGTTTCATAAAAGAAGGAAACATATCTATAGAAGCTTGAGTCCCAGTTAATCCCAATGCTATTATTTTAGCATTAGGCACTTCTACAGAATACGCTTTTTGCATATCAAGATTATTCCATAATAAACTAATTAATAATACCAACACAGATCCAGAAGAATCTCCCGTTAAATAAAACTCATTTTTTCCATATGTTTGTATTATTTTAGTTATCGCTAACATACTATCTTGCACTTGTTTTTGTAAATTACCACTAGGAGCATAATGATAATTAATAGTTGCAACTTGATAATGATACTTAGCAAGAAAAGCAGCATAATATTTATTTATTTTTTTATCACCACCAGTGAAAGCTCCTCCATGAATATTAATTATTAAAGGTAAACTACTTGGATTACTTTCATGCTTTTCATATATATAATCATAAGTATATAATCTATCATTACCTTCTACATAAGGAATATCTTCATTTATTGTTATATTATCGTCTAAAGTTAAATCTTTTTGTCTATTTTCTACATCTTTTAATTGATTATCATAAATTTTTAAAACTAACTTATTAATTAAACTCATATTCTTACCATCCTATCTTTAAAATCATTCTTTATCTATATTCTATCAAATCAATTATTTCAAGTCTAGTTATGTTTTAAAACAAATTGTTCCACTCTCATATGAATATTATATTTATCTCTAAGCTTAGCAATTTCACTCATCATTTCTGTTTTATGATGTTTTTCTATTGCTTCTTCATTTTCCCATCTATCTATTAATAGAACTGTCTCTTCATCATCCATAGGAAAGAAATATTCATACTTTAAATTACCTTCTTCTTTTCTTATTCTTTCTACAAGACCACTTTCTACCATTTCTTTAGCAAAAGCCCTTGCACTACCATTTTTACCTGTATAATATATATTTATTGTTAAACTCATTTTTCTTACTCCTTTAGTTCATTAATATCTATAGTTAATATATTATCTTTATCACCATCTAATATACAAACCAATTTATTATCTTCCCAACATTTAAAATCAATATCATAGCCTAATTCATAATACTTTGAAGGTAGATTAAGCCAATTACTAGAATCTACTATTTCCATAGGTTTAGTAAAATCTAAAACAATTAATGAATATGGACTTGCAAAGTAACACCCACTAACTACTAATAAATTATTTTTTGGATTATAATTGACATCACACCAAATAAAAGTTTCTTTATTATCTAAACGAGATTCACTTGGTATATAATGTATACAGTCTAATGTCTTTAAATTTAAAACACTATAACCATATAAGTCTATAGAAAATAATAAATATTTATTACTATCAGAATGCTTTATAATAGTAGCATATCTTGATTTATCATAAATATTTTTCCATTCATAAATCATCTTTTTATCTTTATATAATCTACATATTTCTCCATCTTTACTACTATCTATATCTTTATAGTAATAATATTTTATAGAATAATTATCATCTAACTCTATTTCATTTGTTGGCCTTAATAAATCACATTTAGAATAAACTAATTTATCTAGTTCTTTAATTAACTGATTATATTCTTCGCTTCCATAAAAATTCATGTTAATTACCTAGATCTTTCCAAAAGTCATAAATTATATTAGCAAGTTCTTTAGGATTATCTACATTAACTTCATGAGAAGAATTATCTATAGTTTTAAAAGAACTATTCTTAATAGATTTATTTAATAATTTGGCACTTTCCATATTTTGCTTATCATTAACGCCACATAATATTAAAGTTTTACAAGTTATTTTATCTAAGTTACTTTCTATATCTAAATTACTCATAGAATTAACAAGAGAAATAAAATCTTTCTTTTCACACCCTATTTTCTCAAAAGTAGATCTAGGCATAATCTTGAATATTAGTTCTTGGACTTTAAAAAGAAACTTAGGTACTTTATAAGGTGTTCCAATTAATATAAGAGAATTTACTTTATCAGGAAACTCTTTTGCATAGTGTAAAGCAAGTATTCCTCCAAGAGAAAGGCCACATAGATTTAATTTTTCATCAAATCCATTAAAATAATTAACAAACTGTTTATATAAAGTATCATAATCTGATGTAACATCTTTTAGCATCAAATATAAACAAGGAATTTCTACTTTTGTATTATTATTTTTTAACTCTTCTTCTACTTTATTCCAACTTATTTCATTCTGACCTAATCCGTGTATTAAAATATTTTTCATTACATCAATTCCTTCATTACTAATTATTATCTTGTAAAAGCCAATCTACTACATTTATTTTAGTTATTCCATCATAGTCTGACTCTAAATCCATATCCAATGTTAATAAATATTTAGGGTAATGATCACCAGTCTTTTGTAATGAACGCAATTCTCTTTCTAACACTTTCTCATCACGAACTGTTAAAGCTACTTGAAAATATTTTAAACCATCACGAGATTCAGCGACAAAGTCAACTTCTAAATCATCAACTTTACCAACATATACTCTATAACCTCTTCTTAATAGTTCAAGATATACTATATTTTCAAGAATATGTCCCATATCACTATCTGCTTTTTTACCTAATAAATAACTTCTTAATCCTTGATCTACTACATAGTATTTATAATCTCTAGCTAGTAAGTTTTTACCTTTAACATCAAATCTTTCAGCTTTATATATTAAAAAACTCTCTATAAAAGCAGTTATATACTTTTCAACAGTATGATTACTAGTACTCATTCCTTTACTAGTTAAAGTATCACTTATTTTTTTAGTTGATATAGGACTACCAATACTATCAAAAATAAATTTCAAAACACTTTCTAAAAGCATTTTATCATTAATATTATTTCTAGCCATAATATCTTTATAAACAATAGTAGAAAAAATTCCATCTAAATATTTATCTAAATCATTAGGATTAGATTTTATAATACTAATATTTCCAGGCATACCGCCATTTTTCATATAGTTTAAAAATAATTGTTGATAATTATTATCATCAAAAGCAGATACATACTCTTTAAATGATAATGGTAACATTTTAATTTCTATATATCTTCCTGATAATAAAGTTGCAAGTTCTCCTGATAATAAATAAGCATTAGACCCAGTAATATATACATCTACATTTTTCTTTATATATAAACTATCAACAGCTTTTTGAAACATAGGTACATTTTGGACTTCATCCAAAAAGACATAATATTTCTTTTTAGAATCCATTTTTTCTTTTATATAATCATATAGTTGTTTATAGTCTTCAAAATTATAATCAGCATCTTCTAAATTTATAGATATTATTTGTTCATTACTAATACCAGTACTCTTTAAATAATCTATAAATAATTGAAACAAAGTAGATTTACCACATCTTCTTATACCGGTTATAACTTTTATTAAATCTTTATCTTTCCATCTTTTTAATTCTTCAAGATATTCTGTTCTTTCTATCATAGTTTTTCACCTCTACTATGAGTATACATTAAAAAATATGCAAAGTCAAGTTATGGAAATATTGTTCCAAAACTCTTACGTTTTATTATCTTCTGGAACTTGTATTTTGAATAAAACTATATCTTAAACATAATAAAAAATTTATTTATTTAAAGATTTAGCATATTCTATTTCACTTTTAGTGCTATTACCAATATAACCATCTACATTAACAACAAGTATAGCATCTGATAATTTAATTTTTTCTTTATGCATTTTATCAATCATTAAAACTTCTTCTTGGCTATAATCATCTTTACCAGATCTTGATAATTCATTAGGTATCAAGACACAATTACCTTCTAAAGTTAATTTCTCCGCTATATCTATCATCTCTTTTTTAAATCTATAACTACCACATATTGTTATTACTTTCATATTTACTCACAACTGCCTCCATTATCTTCAAAATACTTTTCTATATTTTCTACACTATGTTCTATATTAGCATAATCTGTAATATCTTTTAAATATATTCTCATATCTTTATTACACTCCATACATTCAAAATAATTATCTTCTCCAATTGTAATCAAATAATTATTATCTCCAATAGAACAATTTAAATCAACTGATATCATCTCTGTCGTTGTCTTTTGCTCATTAGGAAAAGCAGTAAATAAAATTAATGCAATGACAAAAAGTATTACATATATTATTGATAAGATTCCTATTACTTTTAAAATTTTAATTATAATACCTGCTAACTTTTCAGTATTACTAACTTTAGCTTCTAAAACATTTTTAATATCATTATCAGTTAATTCATCTAAACTAACATTAAATACTTTAGATAATTCTTTCGCTTGTTTAATATCAGGAGCTGTCTCACCTAACTCCCATTTAGATATTGTTTGCCTACTAACTCCTATTTTTTCTGCTAATGCTTCTTGAGAAAGATTATTTTTCTTTCTTAACTCTAATATTTTATTTCCTATTTCCATTTTTTTCACCTCAGTTAAAAGTATATAATCTTAAGACTTTTTAATCTAGCAATATCTGATGGAAATTATGCTAATTTTCTTAACATTATAATAACTAATACTATTTATTATCTTTCCACTCATGATAAAGAATATCTTTTAAAACTAACATACTATCTTGTTCATTATAACAATACTCACTAGATAAACTATCAAGCATCATTCTAATTCCTTTAGCATATTTAGATATATCTACCTCTTTTTGATATGTTACTAATACTGGATATTTTTTACCCCAAGCATTTGTCCAATTAATTTTTAATTCTTTCTCTTCATCAGTATTTTTAATAATTTCTTCTATCTCTTTTAAATCTACATCAAACTCTATTAACTCATCTAAAGATAAATTATATAATTTTGAAAGTTTTTTTGACTGATAGATATCTGGAATAGTTTCATTGGTTTCCCATTTTGAAATAGTTTGCCTACTAACCCCTAATTTTTCTGCAACTCTTTCTTGTGATAACCCTGCCTTCTTTCTTGCCTCAAACAAATTATTTCCTAAACTCATTTTATCAACCTCCAAATTAAGTGTACTACCTTAAACTATCTTTTTCTATCAACAATACTTTACATTTTTGCTAGTTTTCTTAACAAACTAGGCATATTTACTAAAAATAAAGGAATCTATATCAAAATTAGAAAATTCCCTTATTATACTTAAATTGCCCATAAAGTAGAAAAACTAGACCAACGATAACTCCTACTAAAGTAATAAGCCATAGACTTTCAATATCAAAAATCATTTGTAAAATAGCAGTTATAGTTAAACTAACTCCAATTATTATTGTTCCAAGCCCCATTGCTTCTCCATATTTCTTAGAATTTTCTTTTGTAATTCTTGTTCTATTATACCAATGAATAGAAGAAATATTACCTTTATAATTTAAAATTCCTAAAACTATAATACATATACCAAAAATTAACATAAATATATATTCCATAATTTTAACCTCTCTTTACCATTACTACTTATAATTATTTATTATCTTTTTTCCTTTTTTGTTACTTCTTCTAAATCAGCATTTGAAATGCAATTTATATTTCTTATCACTTTTACCTCCACAACTTATAAACGTTCACTTTCTAATAAATATCTTTATCTTAAATTCTATGTTTTCTCTTCCATTCCTTTATCTGCTCTAACCTTTCTTTAAATCTAAGCTCTTTTCCTTCCATAGTAGGTTCATAATATACTTTACCTTTTAAAGAAGGAGGAAGACACTCCATAGTAGTTAATTTATCTTTACTATCATGAGCATATTGATATCCTTTTCCATAATTTAAGTCTTTCATTAATTTAGTAGGAGCATTTCTAATATTTAAAGGAACAGGTTCTGCTAACATCTTTTTAGCATCCTCACTAGCTTTCATATAAGCGGTATAACAAGCATTAGATTTAGGTGCTAAAGACATATAAATAACCGCTTCTGTTAAGTGAACATTACATTCAGGATAACCTATAAAGTGACAAGCCTCGTAAACATTAATCGCTACATTTAAAGCATTAGTATCAGCAAGACCTATATCTTCTGCAGCAAATCTTGTAATTCTTCTAGCAATATATAAAGGATCTTCTCCTGCTTCTATCATTCTAGATAACCAGTAAATAGCAGCATCAGGATCACTATTACGCATTGATTTATGTAAAGCAGAAATAATATTATAGTGCTCTTCTCCATTCTTATCGTATAATAAAGTCTTTTTAGTTAAACATTCTTCTATTATTTCTTTAGTAACTTTAATAGAGCCATCAGATAAAACATTAGAATTAGTTATAATCATATCTAAAGAACTAAGAGCACTTCTGGCATCACCATTTGCAAAATCAGCAATTATTTTTAAAAGATTATCTTCTATAATAACTTTCTCTTTACCAAAACCTCTATCATCAGTAATCGCTCTTTTTAAAATAACTAAAATATCATCACTAGTTAATTCTTTTAAAACAAATACTCTACATCTTGAAAGTAAAGCGTTATTAATTTCAAAGGAAGGATTCTCTGTTGTCGCTCCAATTAAAACAATAGAACCTTTCTCAACAAAAGGCAAGAAAGCATCTTGTTGAGCCTTATTAAATCTATGTATTTCATCTACAAAAACAATTGTCTTAACACCTAATCTTTTATTAACCTCTGCTTCTTCCATTACCTTTTTTATTTCTTTAATTCCCGATGTAACAGCAGAAAACGTAATAAAATCCGATTTAGTTTCATTAGCAATTATTCTAGCAAGAGTAGTTTTCCCAACTCCTGGAGGTCCCCAAAAAATCATTGAAGAAACATTATCACTTTCAATTATCTTTCTAAGTAATTTATCTTTACCAATTAAATGTTCTTGTCCTACAAATTCATCTAAATTAACTGGTCTCATTCTAGATGCTAAAGGTTCATTTAAAGGATTTTCAAAAATACTTGTCTGTTCCATATTATCACTGCTTTCCGTCCTTATTATATTTTACAATTGTATATAATAATAGTAAAATTCCTATTAAATTAATACCAATAGATAGTCCTAATAATAATCCTGAAGTAAATTCTTGGAAACTACTATTACTATCAGAAAAAAATGACAAAGCTAAATATAATAGATTACCTAAAATAATAAGAGCCACACTAACTTTTAATCTCTTTAACATAATTATATCTCCTCATTAACTTTTCTAAGACTATTATACTTTAGAAGGTTTAGTTTTACAACTAACAAAAAGACTGGCAGTGCTTATATGACTGAGTTAAAAAATAACTCTCATATTCAATAACTTGAATAAATCATATAAGACTTATATGCCAGTTTTTTACATCAAGTATTTATATATAAATAAAACAAATCTTTTAAAAAGACTAACAATTTGTACAAATTTCTATACTTCAGTTATTATTCCTAAATCAATAAACATAATACCAATTAAAGAAAGTGCATTAAAATATTTATTATTTAAATATTCTTCTGATTCTTTTCTAAATATTTTTAAATTTTCCTTTTTAAAATTTGATGGATCATATTTTCTTATTCCATAAGAATACATTGTTCTATGCATATTCTCTATCGCTAACATAAGTGATTTTTCATCTATATCAGTTAATTCAGGTATTATTTCTTTCATCTTCTTTTTAGCATCCGTTGCACTACTAAAATTTATTTTCCAAAATTGTTTAATAAAGTTTGATAATTCAAAGCTCTCAACACAAGGATAACTGAGTAATAATAACCCATTCATATCATAATCATTATCTAGAGAACTTGTAAATGTATTAAGTGTTTTTAAAACAACATCACTAGTATTTGAATCTGCATCTCTATCCCATAAAATATATATAGGTACATTTTTCAAGCTTCTATTGTACTCTTTCTTTAAAAGGTTATATAACTTATCTTTATAATTTTTATCTTCCATAATTGTTTTAATATTTGAATTAGATGTATTAGCAACAATTATAGTTGAATTTTTATTATTTTTACTTTCAAATTTGTCTTTCATTACTTTATTTCTTCTAACTTGAACATAATTATAATCCAAAATCTTTGTAAAAATGTGCTTTAATAATTTAAATTCTTCCTTTTCCCCTTCTACTACTATAACAACTTCACCAATTGATTTATTTTTATTAATCTTTAAACTCTTTATTGTATTTTGGCATTCCATCAAACACTCCATTTAAATACATTTTCTCTATATTTTGTGATTCTCTTGGATTCTCATCTGAAAATCTTTTAATTAGAGTACCTTCTTTAGCATCAAATTTAAATGAATAAATTTGGTCTGGTCTTAAAATTGAAGTATCTAATAAATTAGTAGAATGAGAAGTAAAAAATATTTGTGAATTTCCACTATTATTAAAGAAATATTTTATTAAAGCTTCTTCTAATTCATTATGAAGTCCACTACTAAATTCATCAACAATAATAATAGAATTATTTTTAGTTACATAATTAATAGGTAAAATCATATTCATAAAAGATTTATTACCAGTAGATTCAAGAGGTAAAGGCATTACAAAGCTAGTACCTTTCTTTTTTAAACCAATTGTTTCTTTAGTAGAATTTATAACTATTGTTTTATCAGTATTAGAAAAATTTTTATTAAATACAACTTCACTATTATAACCTAACTTTTCAATAAGTTTATTCAATTTAGTTGCATCATTACTTTCAGCATATTTTTCTATAATTTGTTCTGGTAGTTTTACTGGATTATATGACTTTATAGTTCTTCTTCCAAATAAACAGTTAATATATAGAGAGTTTTTTAAAAAATCAAACCATTTATTTAAAACTATATCATTATTAAATCTTGTATTATAATATTCTAATTTTAATAAAGATAAACTTGGATTAATATTATCATTATCTTTTTCTTCTCCAAAATAAGTTTTACCATTTTTCTTTAATCTTTCAAGCTTTAATTCATTATTAACAAATAATTTTTCTGAATTAATTTCATTACCTTCAAATTCAACAGAATATTTAATATCATTACCATCAACATTAAATGTATAAACCAAACTAAATTTAGTACCTTTAGTATACATTGATTTTTTTACTATAAAATTTTGTTCAGTATTATCTAATAATAAGTCAAATAATAATACTATTGCTTGTAATACTTGAGTCTTACCAGAAGCGTTTTCACCCACAAAAAGTGCTCCTTTTAATACTCTATTATCACCAACATTTGTTTCGTTTAATATTTTAGAATTAGTAGCTTTAAAATCAAAAGTTGTTTCTTTTATAAAAGTTGTATAATCTTTTAATGTAATTCCTGTTAGCACTTCTATCACCTTCCTACATTATATTATATTAGATAAATGTAAAAAAAATACAATTAATTTTATTTAAATGTATTTTTTTTACACTATTATACATTGTTTTCAATATATGTCAATATTCAAAAAGAAATAATCTTAACTTCTCATTATATACACACTATATATCTACTTATCATAATATGAAATCTCTATTTTATTTCCATCTAAATCTTCAATAGCAAAACAAGTATAATTATCTGGACTATTAGGAATTTTTAGAGGTTCATACAATATTTTTGCACCTATTTCTTTGCACTTATTAAATGCTTTATCTATATCGTCAGTATATAAACCTAAAACCCCATTATTACCTAAAATTCTTCCATCTCCAGTCGCTTCAACAGAAATAATACCAAAGTAAGTTCTATTATCTTTATTTTGCCAGTCTGCCCATCTATTCTCAGTTATATTAGTAGGCTCTTCTTCAAATAGTTTTGAATAAAATTCTATTGATTTAGTTATATCTTTCACTACGAAGTAAAAATTATCTATTCTCATAAATTTCTCCTAATCTATCTTATAAATATAATTATCTTTTCTTGGTTTCTCTTTCGCTTTCATATCAGGATAACCTAATATACAATTACCTATCCCTTCATAGTCTCCAGTAATTCCTAAAGACTTTAATATTTCTTTTCCCTCTTCTGTTTCAAACTCCTCTTTCGCACGATGTATCCAACAACTACCAAGTCCTAAAGAACTTGCCGCTAGCATCATATTTTCCATAACTAGGCTACCATCATAAATATATGTAGGAACTGACTTATCTGCTAGCACTACAATTACAACAGAAGCTCCATAAAAAGGATCAATATCAACTCCCATAATCTTAGCATTTAATTTAGATAGCTTATCTCTAACTTCTTTATTAGTAATAGCAATTATTATAGGAGATTGTCTGTTCATACCAGATGGTGCATAAGTACCCGCTTTTAATACTTCATCAATTAATTCAGTAGGAACCATATCACTTTTATATTTTTTTATACTTCTTCTTTCTACTATATTTTTAATAACATTGTTCATTAATTATCCCTCCTACTTTAAGTATAACATTTTACCTAAAAGAAAAATAGTATTTTTAAATTACTATTTTTCACAATAAATCTTATCTAATTCTTCTTCTATATCTTTGATAGTTTTCTTTAACTTTTCAATATCAGAGCCATCATTACTTTTATCTTTATTATCAATTTTACTAGCATCAATTGTAATTTGCTGAGAAGCATATGTTTGCATAGTAAGACCAACTAATTGTAACCAGTTACCAATACTATCTTGTTCTTCTATAGATAGTTCTTGGACTAATAAAAGACCTATTAAAAAAGCAGATGTTGTAAAACTATAAGGGCCAACATTAAAAACTATTCTTCCCATAAGTATCACTACCTATTAAAAATATTAATCTTTATAGTATATGCAAATATTAATTTATATATTTCTTATAAAATGAACAGTCTTTATCGTGGGAATTAATAATACCTATCGCTTGTAAATAAGAATAAATAATGGTACTTCCTACGAATTTCATACCTCTTTTCTTTAAATCATTTGATATAGCATCAGATAAATCATTAGTAGTCTTATCTGTTTCATAAATTATTTTATCTTTAGTAAATACTTTTAAATAATTATAAAAACTACCATACTCATTCTTTATATCTTTAAATATATTAGCATTATTTATACTAGCTTTTATTTTTAGTTTATTTCTAATAATATCTTTATTATCTAGTAATTCATTAATCTTTTTATCATCATAGGAACAAACTTTATCTAGATTAAAGTTATCATAAGCTTTCCTAAAACTCTCTCTTTTATTTAAAACACATTCCCAAGATAGTCCTGCTTGAAATGACTCTAATATTAACATTTCAAATAAATATTTATCATCAAAATTAGGTACTCCCCACTCTTCATCGTGATATTTAATGTATATTGGATTTTTTAAATTACACCACTTACATCTTTTAATCATAATGCTGTTCCTTTCTTTGGAATAAATAATTTTTCCATATTAACTTTTTCGTGTTTTAATAAATAAATTTTCTTATCAATACCACCTGCATAACCAGTTAAACTACCATTAGATCCTACTACTCTATGACACGGTATAATTATAGAAATATGATTATGACTAACAGCATTACCTATCGCTTGACTAGACATCTTTTTAAGTCCTTTTTGTTTTGCAATAGTAAACGCAATATCTTTATAAGTAATAACTTCTCCATATGGTATTTCACAAAGTATCTTCCAAACACCTTTTCTAAAGTCACTACCTAAAGGATTTAAATCAAGTTCATTTATACTAGGTTTTTCTCCTTTAAAATATCTATCTAGCCATTCTTTAGTCTTAATTAATATTTCTTTCTCTTCTTCTTTAATTTCATCTTTTAAGCAAGAAAAATAATATTTCTGTCCTTCTATCCATAAACCTATTAGTTTATTGTTTTGGGAAGCTAGTAAGATATCTCCTATTGGAGATTTATAATGAGTAGTATAAATCATTTTATCACCCACTAACTTTTTGCTTATTATATTCCCTACATTTTTCTTCTAATAAAGGAAAATTGCAACATCTATCCCTAACATTTTTAGGTAATTTATCAGCTTTATATAAATTATACAATAACTTAGATTTAGTATTAATAACTTTTTTATTAGCAGTTAACCATCTAAGTTGATTTCTAAGTAGTTCTATTCTAAACATCTCACTCTTTTCATTAGTCTTTTTATCCAAATCAAATTCAATATAATTATTACTAGTAACTGGAATCATATTATTAAAATTAACTGCACCAAGTTCACCATTATTTATTTTAATTAAATCTAAAGTATTTCTTAAACTTTTATGTTTTGGTGAAGATAAAGGAGCAAAGTACTCACACTTACCTATCGTAAATAATACACCTATAAAAGGTCTTAAATCTTTTGTACCTGCATTATATGAAACCTTATTATCATATTTTCTCAAATAATCACAATAAAGAGAATCAACTTTTACTATTCTTAATTTTTTATACATAAGCACCTCCATCTAAATCAATTTTTCTTATTTATTTCTTTTATAAATTAGTGTACTATAGAGAATATATGTTCGTCAATATATAAATTTAAATATTTTATCATACAAAATAAAAGATTAGAGTTTGCTCTCTAACCTACTTTTTTAACTGCCATTTATAGAGCTGGCTTCACTCACTTTTTTAGCTGCCATTTATAGAGCTGGCTTCACTCACTTTTTTAATTGCCATTTAAGGCTGGCTTCACCTGCTTTTTTAATATTATATGCAAAACTCGCATAACATAATCATTTATGTGTTTATAATATATCATAAATATAGTTCAAAGTCCATAATAAATTTTAAATCAATGAATCACTCAAATTTTTATACTTATTTAATTCACTTTTAAAAGCAGTACGTCTTGAATATTTTTCTCTATATTTTTCTATAAAACTTTCTTTAGTAGTTATCCCATTCGCTTCCATAACTTCGCCTAAAGATACAACTAGTTTTGCTGCTTTATAATATGATTTTCTATGATTTCCTTCAACTATTGCAGTTATTCTTTTATCTATTACTTCTTCTAGCCAAGTTAAATATTTATCTTTATCCAAAAGTTCAAAATTATCTTTCCATTTATTAAATATTAAAGAATAATTATCATCTAAAAACAAAGTGTTATCTTTTATCTTAAGTCTTGAGAAAACATCTTCTAAAACATTTAAAAACAGCCCAGATGAAATGTTATTATTTAAAACTAATATCCATAAATATACTGCTGTTTCAATAAATGAGTAAGACCAACCAAGGTAGTTTTTATTACTTAAACACACATTATAAAACTCCTCGAAATTGCCTAAAAAGAATTGAAGATAACTATAAGTATCTTTATCTACATAATTCTTATTTAATTCACTACTTTTATTACTATTTGTATTTCCTTTATTAGAGCTTATAATTTTATTAATCTTTTCTTTATATTTTAAATAATATCCATTATTAATTATTCTAAGTAAATTTGCTACTGTACTATTAGATTCAAAAGATTCAATTATATACTTTTCTTTATTACTACTATCATACTTTGCCATAAATAATAATATATCATTTCTTATAGTTAGCTCTTTATCTAAATAAGATAAAGCAAGATTACCTATTCTTATCACTTCATCTATTCTTTCTTCCTTAACCAAATAATCAAATATATCAAGATATATTTTAGGGTGATTTACTGCAAAATCTTTAATATATTTTTCATAATTATTAAAGTTGTTATAAAATAAAGTTTCTTTTAATAATCTATAAGAAATATCATCTTGTTTATCTATTAAAAGATTAATCCATGATGTAAAAAAGTCGTCAAGCTCAGTTAAAATTTCTGTACCTAATTTAAAAGAATCTTCGACAGAAACATCCTTAAAGTTTTCATTTTTAAAATAATCATATATATTTTTCGCTCTCAAACTTTTAGGTGAAGACTGATAAGTAGCATAAATTGCATAAGTACATATAGTATATACATTTATATTAATTAAACATTCTTCTTGTAATTCTTTTAAAGATATTTATCGAGTAGAAATATAGATTACTCTATATAGCCCTCACAAAACCGTACGTGCGGCTTTTCCGCATACGGCTTTTAGTAATATAATTCATCATATAGCATATATATTTACCTTAATTTTAGGCTTAGGAAATTGGAACACTTTTAACATTTGGTTAAATTCTTCCCATGTATAACTTTTCCTTTG
>CALVJB010000019.1 GCA_944332025.1 uncultured Bacilli bacterium | reverse complement strand
TTTGTGTTATGATGTCTTTTTTTGGTATTAAAAAGAATGCTGAAAATTTACTCAGCACCCTTTAATGTCGAAGAACCCTAATTACTAGCATCTTATACTGTAACTTCCATTAAGACATTTTTAACTATATTATCCATGAAAGTTAATTTATTATTCATAAGTTCATTTTTTATAATATCAAAATTCTTCTTAACTAAATCTACTATTTCTTTTACTTTAGGTAGTAATTTAGCTTTCTTAGATAATTCATTTACAATAGTCTCTAAATTAGTTAATTTAGTATATTTACCAAAGTCATCACTTTTAATAAAAGTATTATATAAGTTGTTAAATGATACTAAATCTATGTTATTAAATCTTTTATCTTCTAATAGTTTTAGAGTTGTACATAAATTACCTGTAGATATAGCAATATCAAGAATAGTTTTTCCTTCATTATTTCTAATATTAGGATTAATCTCTTTATTTCTCTTTAATTTTTTAATGATATTAGCAGTATGAATATAGTTTCTAGTAGCAAGCAAATGAGTAAATGTATTACCATCTTTATTCTGATGATTAATACCACTATCTAAATCATTAATATATTTTTCTACTAAATCATATCTTTTACTCTTTAGTAATCTCATTAAAACAGTATTACCACCCTCGTCTATAGTACTTAAACTAACTATTTTCTTCTTTATTAGTTTATCTACTAATTCTATATGTCCTTCTTTAATAAGTTCAAATATCAAGGACGGTTCTTCTTCACAAGCAAGAGTTGCCTGTGTCTCATCGTAAAACATTTAAAACACCTCTTCTTTTTACGTGCGGTCTTTATTATACCATACACTATATGTTTTGTCAATTTTACTACATTACTAGTATTGCCAATCCCTTGATATTTATACATTAGTTTACTAATTTTTAGGTGTAATTACTTCTAATCCTCCCATATATGGTCTTAATACTTCTGGTACTGTGACACTTCCATCTTCGTTATAATTATTTTCTATTACAGCGATTAGACCACGAGGTGATGCTACTACGGTATTGTTTAGAGTATGAACAAAGTATGTACCATTTTCTCCTTTAGTTCTAATACCTAAACGTCTAGCTTGTGCATCTCCAAGTGTTGAACAACTACCAACTTCAAAGTATTTTTGTTGTCTAGGACTCCATGCTTCAACATCACAAGATTTTACTTTTAAGTCAGCAAGATCCCCACTACAACACTCTAACTGTCTAACTGGTACATTCATATTTCTAAATACTTCAACAGTATATCTCCACATTTTCTCATACCAGTCCATAGACTCTTCTCTCTTACAAATAACTATCATCTCTTCTTTTTCAAATTGATGAACACGGTAAAGTCCTCGCTCTTCTAGTCCATGAGAACCTCCTTCTTTTCTAAAACATGGTGAGTATGAAGTTAGAGTTAAAGGTAGGTCTTCTTCTTTAATAATTTGTCCTTTATATCTACCTATCATAGAATGTTCACTAGTACCTATTAGATATAAGTCTTCTCCTTCTATTTTATACATCATCGCTTCCATTTCAGGGAAAGACATAACTCCTGTTACAACATCACTATGAATCATAAAAGGTGGTACACAGTAAGTAAATCCTTTATTTATCATATAGTCTCTAGCATAAGCGATCATCGCTTCATGTAGTCTTGCAATATCTCCTGTTAAGAAGTAAAATCCTTCTCCTGATGTTCTTCCTGCTGCTTCTTTATCCATACCATTTAATCTTAAAATTATATCAGCATGATATGGTATTTCATATTTAGGAGTATAAGCTTCACCAAAACGTTCTATTTCAACATTTTCACTGTCATCTTTTCCTATTGGAACAGAAGGATCCATAATATTAGGAATTACCATCATCTTACTTCTTAATTCATCACTTAGTTTCTTTTCATCTTCTTCGATGCTAACTAACTTTTCATTAATCTTTTTTACTTCTTCTTTCTTTTTATTTGCTTCATCTATTTTCTTATCTTTCATAAGTAAACCAATAGAACTACTCTCTTCATTACGAGTCTTTCTTAACTCGTCCCCCTCTTGTTTTAAAGATCTTATCTTTTCATCTAACTCTATTACTTCATCTACTAAAGGTAATTTCTCATCTTGAAACTTCTTCTTAATATTTTCTTTAACAATTTCCTTATTTTCTCTTACAAATTTAATATCTAACATATTTTCCTCCATTTCTAGTCGAAAACAAAAAAAGAATGGCCTTAAGGAGTCTATACAAGGAGTATAGACGGTGCCATCCTTATTATACTTAATTTAGATAACGGTAATGCCCGGATATAAAATCATCTAAAGAGTTGATAGTTAAGGTTTTATTACTGTTCTCACCAACCACAGTATCTCTTAAATAAAATTACTTAACATTGTCTCTTGTCATCGACTTGATTTTATTATAAGGCTTACTCTAATTTTTTACAAGTGTTTTTTACTTAGTTTCTATTATTAATTTAATAGCAGTTCTTTCTTCTCCATCAATTGCTATATCAGTAAAAGCAGGAATACAAACGATATTTTTACCAGCTGGTGCTAGAAATCCTCTTGCTATTGCTACGGCTTTAATCGCTTGATTTAGTGCTCCTGCTCCTACAGCTTGTATTTCTACACTACCACTTGCTCTAAAGACATTGGCTAGTGCCCCTGCTACTCTATTTGGGTTTGATTTTGATGAAACTTTTAGTGTTTCCATAATTTTATCATCCTTTCTTTTTCAAAATTATTGTATGAATATTTTTGTAAAGAAAGACCAAAAAAAAGAGTAAAATTACTCTTTAAAATAAACTTTCTATTTCATCATCCTGTTTAGGTGCAGTTGGTGTAGTATCAACTTTAGGTATCGATTCTGTTATAACAGGTGTTACTTCCTCTTGTTTTGGTACTTCTACTTGTGTTGTTTCTACTGTTGGAACTTCTACTTGAGGAACATTAACTGTTACAGGTTCAACTTTTGGTTGTTCATCAATTGTCTTAATATTAGGTGTTATAGTTTGTTTATCTAAATTATTTATTGTAGGTATAGCACCTGTATTCTCTAATGGACTAGCACCTCCATAAATAGGACGATGTTCTTCTCCTACATCTATTTTTGGAATAACAGGAGTAACTCCCCCATAAATTGGTTTTTCTTCTTCCTGTTTAACTTCAGGTTCTTTCTCATTGCTTACCACATTGATTACTGGTGCATTATCAAGAGCAGAAGTAGTCTCTTGAGCAGTATCAGGTATATTAACAGTTGGTGTAACCATAACTGGGGGCTGTTCAGGTGCAACCTCAGGATTAACTACTGGCGTAGGCGTATTACTTACTTGTGGAGTAGGTTCTACCATTTCTACACTAGGAGTACTTGTAACTTGAGGTGCCTCTTCTGCAATAGCAGGTTGTTCTATAGCATCTACAGTTGGTTGTGTAGCAGGTGAATTATTATCTACTATTGTAACTGGTTCACTTTGAACAACTGGTGGTTCAGGTGTTACAGTAGGATTAGTAGACTCTACATTTGCTACTATAGGTGTTTCTGAAGTAGAAGGAGTTGCCTCAACAGTTGAAACCTCATTATTAACTTCAGGTGTAGATACAGCAGTAGTTGCACTTTCAGTATTTTCTTCTTTCTTCTTTTTCTTATCTTTTTTACTTCCTGTAGCAATGAATATAATTAAAGCTATCAAAAGTAATAGAACTCCTCCAGTTATTAACATTCCTGGAATTGTTGTAAAAAAGCTTAAATCAAAATTTGCTAATATCATATAACTTCCATCTCCCTTATCTTATATATTAAATCATAACAAAAAAGAATATAAAAAGCAAATATTTTTTACAAACTTAGACAACTGATGTAAAGTTTTTAAAATATCCTTCTGTTGGTACTAAAGTAAAACATAGTTTTTCTTTAGTTGTAGGATGGTAAAATTCTAATTTATAAGCGAATAAAGCTATAGGATATTTTCCTTTACTACCATATTTTTCATCTCCAAGCAAAGGATGATTATGATATGAAAATTGCACCCTTATTTGATGATGGCGTCCTGTTTCTAGGTTTATTTTGACAAGGGTATTATTATCTTTAATATCAAGGACTTTATAAGTAAGACTAGCAAGTTTACCATCTTTACTATTACTAACTCTACTTCTATATTCTTCTCTTTTTAAATAATCAAGATACTCTCCATCAGATTTTATAATACCTTTACAAATAGCAAGATAAGTCTTTTTAAATTCTCTATTTCTAATTCCCTCTGATAATCTTTTTGCGGCTTTACTAGTCTTGGCAAAGACCATAACACCACCAACATTTTTATCAAGACGGTGAACAAGTCCTAAATAGACATTACCTGGTTTATTGTATTTTTCTTTAATGTATTTCTTTAAAATAGTTAACATATCAGGAGTATTAGTACCATCACTTTGACTTAACACTCCTACTTTTTTCTCTACTACTAGTAAGTGATTATCTTCATATAAAATATTAATCATAACTTTCCCATCTTCCATAAATACCACAAGGTAATATTAAGTTGTTATTTGTAATTTTAAGACCTATCTCACTACTACTAACAATTCCTTTATATTTTTTATTTATTGTTGTAAGTAATAGATTTTCTAGTGATGTTTTAGATAGTCCTGTTGTGTAAGAGTTAATGATAAAGAATAGTGGTTTATCACTTAATATTTCAAGGCATAAATTAACAAGATTAGTTAAATCTTTTTCGATATCCCAAACTTCTCCATTAGCACCTCTTCCATAACTAGGAGGATCCATAACAATAGCATCATACTTATTTCCACGTCTAATTTCTCTTTTAACGAATTTAACAACGTCATCTACTAAATAACGAATATGTTTATCTTTAAGTCCTGATGATATTACATTTTCTTTGCAAACTTCTACCATACCTTTTGATGAATCTACATGAGTAACTGAGGCTCCTGCTTTTAAACAAGCGACTGAGGCTGCTCCAGTATAACCAAAAAGATTTAAGACTTTAATATGTCTATTAGATTTAGTTATTTTATTCATCATATATTCCCAATTAATGGCTTGTTCAGGAAATATACCTGTATGTTTAAAGCCCATTTGTTTAATATTAAAAGTTAAATCTTTATAATTAATAGTCCAACTACTAGGAATCTTTCTAAAATTTTCCCAGTGTCCTCCACCTTTATTAGAACGATAATATACTGCATCTATCTTTCCTTTATATTTTTCTAATAAATTACCATTATCCCAAATAACAGTAGGATCTGGTCTAAGTAAAATATATTTACCCCATCGTTCTAGTTTTTCACCATTTGAAGCATCAATAAGCTCATAATCCTTAAAATTATTAGGTGTTAACATTTAATCACATCCTTTAATATTATAATTGTTTTTTCTTTACCATATCTATCATAACATTCTTTAGCTTTTTTATTTACATATTTTTTTAAGTGTTCCTTATCAAAATTTAATAATAATTCTATAAACTCTTCATTTTCTAGAAAATTAACAAATCCATCACTATATAAAACTACTATATCAGATGGTAATAACTCTACTTCTCCTGTTCTAATAAAATCAATAGCATCTTTTTCACCTGTTAAAGCCCCATAAGAAACGCACTTATTATTTTTAATATTATTTAAATTATTTCTATAATCTCTTCTAACTATTACTCTAGATTCTTTTAAATTCCAAGGGATGCCTATTTTATTGATATATGGGTCACTAAAAAGTTCCTTTTCATCATCTGTCTTAAATTTTATATTTCCATATTTGTCATAGACAATCACACCACAATCACAGATAAAAGCATAGTGTAATATGTTACCTTCTATCTTAATACAAGAAGTGACTGCCCCATAGTAATCATTTTCTAAATAATCACACTTTTTTATATACTTATCATTTATTTTTCTAACTTCATTATTACACTTTATAAGTCTCTCTCTTAAAGAACCTTTACTATTCTTAAAAGTATCTACAATTGTTTTAGCAGCGATTTCTCCTCCACTTGGTCTAGGATAATTTCTGATAAACTCATCAAAAGAATGTAAACTAAAGTCACTAATACCTACAGGGTCTCTTGTTATCCCATCTGCTACTATCGCTTCATCACCATTATCATTAACATAAAACTGGTCCTCAATCGGAAAATTACAATTTATAGTTTTTATATTTTCAAAGGTATTTTTATAAATAAACATATCTATCTTCCTATTCTGTTGTATTAGATGATTTAATTATACAATATTATTTATTAATTTTCTCTAAAACTTTTACCTTACCTTGAAATAAGTATTCGGCTTTACATAAATCATCTTCACTAAACACTGGATTCCAATACTTAGAAGATGCTTCATACATTTCTTTAGCAGTTAATTCATCATCTGGGATAAAACTATCACTTGACTTAAACAAATTACCTGTTATTGATACTCTATATAAGACTAATTTTCTATTAACTTTAAACTGTTTTTTCCAGAAATTTAGACTCTCTTTATCTGCTAACCAAATAGAGTGTAACCTACTAGGTAGTTTAGGATTATTTTCTTTTCTATATTGTTCTAACATTAATTCTCTATTATACATATTAGCTTTTGTTATAATGGCACTTGAAGCTTTTAATAGATTTGTAATAGTCTTTAAATCAACATTTTCTATACTAATATCATTTAAGTATTTATCTATAATCTTTTCTAAAGAAAAAATACCATTTTCACATTTAACAGCAGTAGTAAATTTATCAACAATACTACCACAAAAAGAATTAAAATTACTATCTACTATAAGTTCATTACCTACTTGCCATATATCATCATAAAGTCCTAGTTTGTGATAATGATACATAACCTTATTTTTTACTTCCATAGTATCCCCTCTTTTTTTGCTATATTATACTACACTTGGGAGTTTTTGGCAAAAAGTTATATAAAAACTGATAATAATTAATTACTATCAGTTTCTTCATCTTCATAATGAGGAGTTGCATCTTCAACTTCTAATCTTACACATTTATTATCACGTAAGGTATAGCCATTTATACATTGATATTCTACAGTTGGTTCAACTCTATTATTAATAACACATTTAGTTCCAGATAAACTATAACCTAATTCACAGTGATATCCATACTCAGCAGGTACTGATATAACTCTAGAACAGACATTATCATTTAACGTATAACCTGTATCACAAGTATACGTTATATTAGGAGCTTGTGCTAAAGTTTTGGCACATTGATTACCATATAAATCATAACCAGATGGACATTCATAGTTTATGGTAGCGATTGTTGTAGTAGTTACAACACAAGTAGAGCCATTTAAAACTCCTCTTTCACAATATCTAGTTGTACTAGGACTATAATATCTGTGACACATCCTGTCTGAATAGCTATACTGGTATCCATTTTCGCATCTAGAGTATCCCCAATAAGAAGTAGGATTTGTTTTAATATGGCATTGATTATTTTCTAAACTACCTCCTTCTGGACAAGTAGATCTTGTTTTTAAATATGAACTATTATTTTCTGTATGAGTACAAATTCCATTTGATAATGTATAACCACTTGGACAACTGTAACTTGTAGTAGCTGTTTGATAATCTAAGCTAATACATTTTTCTTCATATAGAGTATAACCAGAAGGACAACTTGCATTTATAACTGGAGCTTTAGCATCTGGCCTTTGACATTCAGTACCATTTAAAGTATAACCTGTTGCACAATAATAACCATTCTCTGCATCTTTAGTTTCATTAATTACACAAAGTTGTCCATCAAGCCTATAACCTTCTTCACAAGTTAATTTAGGGGTTGCATCAATTGTTTCTGTTATTTTTTCACATTCATCACCATTTAAAGTATAACCTTCTTCACAAGTATAATATCCTTTTACACATTGATTAAATCTCCTAATGTAGCCTTCTTCACAACTTATATTATCTAAACTACATCTTGTCAATAACAGGATAATTATTAGTACTATAATTATAAGTAATACTATTCTTAATTGTTTTTTATGTCTTATATCTTTTTTAAATTTTTGTTTAAATGATTTCTTTTCTTTTTCTTCTAATTTTTTCATTTCTTGAATACTAACTGTTTTCTCTAAATTAGAACTTTCTCTTGGTATTTTCCTAATACCAGTAATATTAAAGTGAGCTTTCTTTAAGGCTTGACCAAGTTCAGTAGGAGTCTCGTATCTAGAAGCTTTATCAAAGGCACAAACCTTATTTAATATATTCATTATTTCTGGACTTAAACCATTTATTTTAGGAAGAGCTTTACCACTCATTCTTTTTTTAATAGCTTCAGTTTCATTAGAACTATTTTCTACAAATGGTAATTTATTGTGATTTAAGAGTTTATACATCACTAAGCCTAATGAATATAAATCACTTGTAAAATCAGGTTGTTCCTTTTGATATATTTCTGGGGCGATATAATTATAAGTGCCATTAAAATTTTGAGATTTACTTCCTAAGAAAGTGGCAGCGCCAAAATCACCTAATTTAAAATTACCATCTTCTCCTCTAAAGATATTACTTGGCTTTATATCTCTATGAATAATTTTTAAATCTTGACATGCCTCTAAAGCTTGACATATATCTATTCCCATCTGTAATACTTCAGGGACAGAATTTTTTACTCTTGCAAAATACTTTTCAACATCCTCTGCTAATTCCATATAAATATAGCAGTCTACTTCTCCTTTATCAGTTGTTTCTTTATATGAATTTAAGTAATTTATAATATGTTTATTTCCATTTAACTTTTGCATAATAGTAGCTTCTTTTTTTAAGTTTTCTATTACTGTTGCTGTATCTTTTACTTTAGATAAAGATATATGTTTTACTGCACAGTATAAAGGTATACCATCTATTTTTTTGTAAGCTTTATATACCTCTGCATAACTACCTTCACCTAGTTTTTCTACTACTTCCCAATTATTTAATAAATTCTTCTTCATTTTATTTACTTCTTTCTAACTGATATTTAAGTATAAAGAAACAAACAACAGTAAGTACCACCATCATAAGAAGAATAATACCTATATCTTCAGCAAGATGTTCAAAAGTAAAAGTATAAAAATCTTCTGCTTCTCTAATATATGTTGGTACTATTTTTTGAATAGAATCAGTTAAATTATTCAAATTATTTATTGTACCAAATCCTTCTACGGCAAATCTACATAGGATAAAATTAGAAATCTTTTCACCTATATCTTCTAATGGAAATAACATACCAGAAAATAGTAATTGAGGAACTAATAATAATGGAGCGAAACTCATCGCTACACTTGGATTTTTAGATACACATGAGGCGACTAGTCCTATAGAAGATGCAGATATAATTGTTACAAAGCATACTATGATCATCTCTAAAGACCATGATGTGAAAACTCCTTTTTCTGGTACTTCAACGATTAAAGAAAAGGTTGCGACTAATAAAATTGACTGAATAAGACCTAGTATGCATTGGATTATTACTTTAGAAGATAAATATGCAGTTAACTTCAGATTAGCCATATACTCTTTCTTTAAAGTAACTCTTTCTTTACATATCTCTTGAATTGAGTTAAGAAGTCCTAACCAAATGGAAGCAGTTGCCATAGCGAATAAAAAGGTTTTCGCTTCGTCATAAGAAGAAAATAATTCATCAGTTACTACTATTGATAAGAGATATGCTATTATAGGAGCTTGTGCCAATAATAATAATAGTTGTTGTTTATTATTTATAATTGTCTTAGCATATCTTTTAGATAAAGTAATAAATTGTTTAACAAAAGACTTCTTATTTTTCTTTTGCATTATAGTTGTACTTTCATCTCTAACTACATGATCTTTATATGTTGAATTATTAAATATTTGATGCCACTTCTCTGTATCTTTGCTTAATAGAGTATATATGTCTACAAAGTCATCTACATTGAAAAATGATAATGCATCATTTGGCTTCCCAGAAAAACATAGTCTCCCATCTATACCAAAAAAAGCAATCTTATCGCAAAGATTAAGATTAAGTGTTGTATGTGTGACTAAAATTATTGTTTTCCCACTATTAGCCATTTTACGTAATGTTTTCATAATACTACGTTCTGTTCCAGGATCTAGACCACTAGTTGGTTCATCTAAGAAGAATAGTTTTGGATCTGCTATTAATTCAACAGCAATACTTGCTCTTTTCCTTTGACCACCTGATAAGTTTTTTATCATTACATCTTCTTTACCAGTTAATTCAACTGTTTCTAGAACTGATTTAATTCTACTTTTCTTTTCTTCTATAGAAGCATCATCAGGCATTCGTAAATCTGCTGCATATTTTAACATATCTCTTAATGTTAAATCATTAAAGACTATATCTTGTTGAGGAACATAGCCAATAATATTTTTCAAAACTGCATAGTTTTTAAATAAATCATTTCCATTTATATAAACAGAGCCACTTGTCGGTCTAGATACACCACTAATACAATTCATAAATGTACTTTTTCCAGTTCCACTACCACCTACAAAGGCAACAAATTGCCCTGGTTTTATTGATAGACTTATATGTTGAGATATATCTTTTTTCTTTCCTTTTACTTTAACTGTTTTAACTATATCTATAGCATCCAAAGAAACTCCATAATCATTAACTTGATATAAAAGAAAATTTTTGTTTACTATTAACTTTGCATTTGCAATTAAAATAACATCCCTATCTTTTAAGATACATTCTCCTTTTAACATTATTCCATTAATTAGAATACCATTTGTACTATTATTATCTCTTATTATAAAGTTATTATTTTTATTTATGATAGTTGCATGTTTTAATGATACAGAGACATGATCTATTACTATGTCAGATGTCTGATCACGTCCTATTGTAATTATATTTTTATTTTCAAGATCAAGTTGTTTCCATTCGCTTACTTTTCCATTAGTAGATAAAATAAATATTACACCACGAATTAATGGTTCTATTGGATCATCTATTTTTATTGAATCTCCATCTTTTAAAAATAATTCAACAACTTTATTGTTATTAACAAAAATACCATTAGTACTTTGATTATCTATAACTTTAATTTGATTATTTTGAATTATGAAATAACCATGATTCATAGACACTAAAGGAGAAGTTAATATAATATCATTATCTTCTCCTCTTCCAAAACTAATTTTAGATTTATTGAAAGCGGTTAAGTCAATGTTTCTGATATTATTATCTTCAATTACTGTTATTATGTATTGATTTTTATCTGTCAAATTGTCTAACATAAACATCACCTGCTTGTCATCATATTATTATTGGTATTTTATATTTTTATGAAAAGAATTGTTTTATTGAATTTAATATTTGATTAAATAAACTATCTATTAGTTGCACTACTTGATTTAATGCATTTTGTGTACCACTATTGTCACCAGAAGGAGTTGACACATTATCAGTAGGATTTTTTGATACTTTATTGATAAATTCTACAACATGATTACGATATTCTTGTTTTTCTATACCTGCTACTATAAAGGCATGAGTTTGACCTTCAACTGACCATAGAGTAGCATCTAAGCCTCTATTATTTGCTTCATTTATAACAGTTGTACTATTAGAATATGGAACAATAGGATCATCTGTTCCATGAATAACAAGTATAGGAACATTACTAAATACTCTACCTGTTGCAAAAGTATCTTGATTCTTAGCGAAATTACTTGAATTTAGTCCTACCCCTACAGAATCAATTAAGAAGTTTCTAATATTGTCTTCACCTATAAGAGTATATAAACTCTGAACACCTACTAAATTCAATACATCTGCTAAAAGATCTATTCCCTCAACAGTTCCTAATAGTCCCTGAATGATGCCTGTCATTGATGTATAGCCACAGTCATCTATTAATCCTACTACATGTTGACTTTCTAAATCTCTACCTTGATCTTTTTGACTCCATAATTGTAATGTTGTCGCACCACCAAGAGATAAACCATGAACTATTACTTCATCAACATTATAATTTGTATTTAAATAAGTTAACCAATCCCATATATCTAGTGATTCAAGAAAGCCCATTCCGGTTTCACCACCACTATTGCCAGCACCTCTTAGATCTGGGGCAAGGATATTATATCCATAATCTAAATAAACTTGACCTATAGCATTAGCCATAGATTCTCCGCTCATCATAAAACCATGGATTAAAACAACCCATTTATTACTTCTTTCCCCTGTACTAGTATTTGCATAATATATATTACCGCTCAATGATACACGATAATCACTTCCTGAAATTGCACCAGCTGTTTCTGCAGTTATATTTACAGTTTCATCTTTTGATAGGCTTCCAAGTAAACCTATTTGTTTTTCACTAACTTGATAATTTTCCTTACTAGAATTGTTTACCTCTTTAAAGAAATTATCACTTTCTGTATACACAAATACAGAAGTAAATACCCCCGTTATAAATAATAATGCTACACACATTACCATTACTATTCTTTCTAACACAATGATTTTTTTCTCTTTCATAACTCTCACTCCTATTATGATTATATTGTATCAAAACATTTAAATTAAGTCTATAAACTTTTAAAATTTCTGTGATTAATAATTCAAAGACTTTTAAATTTCAACATATTTCTATAGAAAAAAAACGAACCTAAAGGTCCGAATAACAATCAATCTGGTGCGATTGTCGTAGATATCTACAACTTTTCATAAAATAATTAGTATATGAATCAATAACTATAATTATCTTAACAACCAAAGAAAGAGATAATATTTTATTATTTTCAACTAATATTTTTTATATTTTGATAATATTTTTATATCGTTTGACTTTGAAAAATAATCTACTACATCTGCTAACCAAATTTCACTTGTTTTTTGAATAAATTTAATATTTTTCTTTTTTGCTAATAAATACCCTATTTCAAACATAACAGTGTTTCCAACATATCCATCTTTATCACAAACAACAACACTTTCTGATTTTAAACAATTTTCAATAAAATCTGATTCTATTATAATAGGATTATCACTTACATCATCTTCAAAGATTATAAAACCATTTTCATCTGTTTTTACATTGGATAATTTAGGTGCTAAAATTTCATACCCACTTTCTTCTAATTGTAATATTTTTTCTTTAATAGATTCTATTTGTTTCCTCAAACTTCCTAACAATGAAATTGTATTTTTTTTACTTTCTTGATTTTCTACTTGCAAATTAAATTCTACATTTCTCTCAACACCTATATTTCCTTTATCATCAACTATTATTTCACCATATTTTCCTGGTTGCATTTTTAATTTTTCCTTTTTAAATAAATACGGATATGCAAAATTTCTAATTATTTCTAAAGGAAATTGTACAACTTCTTTATAACCGTTACTATTCTTTTTAGAAATACATGACATTAACCACTCTGATTCATCAATATCGTTCCAGAAGAAAATTTCTTGCTCCATTGCCATTAAATAACCTAATATAAACATTGTATATTTATCTAAATTACCATTCGAATTACAAACATAAACCGCATCACTTTTTAAACAGTTATCTATCTGATTAATTATATCTTCTGAAGATAAATTAGGTAAAATAGATTTTTGGGGTATTCCATTATCATCAAATATTCTTCTTAATTCTATATCATCAATTAATATAGGACCTTTTGTACCAAAAAAATATGCAATGCTTCTTAATATGATTTCTTTTTCTTCATCATCTATTTGATATTTATCGCAATAATATGAATTAACATTTTGTGATAAAAATAAATATTTCATAAAATTTATGTCATAAATATTGTTTCCTAATAATGCAAAATTAATATAATTATCAGTAGGTTCTTTTCTCATCAAAATCACCTCTTGTTTCAAATATTATAACACATTATATCATATTTTTATTTATAATCCATAATTGTATTTTGTTGTGACAAAATATTTAACCCCCTAGGTATTTTGACACAAGTATCAAAATATCAGTGGGAACTTTTATATAAAACAAAAATCAGTCATATTTCAGACTGAAAGTATATTTAAAGTTCAAATAGTTCGAACAGATTCGTCACTGGTGCCTGTATCCGGACTTGAACCGGAACTCTATTACTAGAAGTAGATTTTGAGTCTACCGCGTCTACCAATTCCGCCATACAGGCATAAATAGATTATAGCATAGTTTTCTATAATCTGTATATATTAATTTTCTTCTTTATATTTAGATTGATATAAGTCTACATCATCTTCGGCTTCTTTCTCCTCTTCCTCTAAGAAATCTCTCATATCAGGTAGTTCATCTATAGAAGAAAGTCCAAAGTAATCTAAAAATTCACTAGTTGTCTCATAAAGAATAGGTCTACCTGGCATATTACTTCTACCACCTTCTTTAATAAGTCCTTTAGCAACTAGTTTTCTTATAATATGATTATTAGATATTCCTCTTAACTCATCTACTTTTACTCTTGTAATAGGTTGATTATAAGCGATAATAGCAAGAGTCTCTAAGGCTGCTTGACTAAGATTATTATTATCTTCTGTAGTTAATAGTTTTTGATAATAGATATTATGTTCTTTCTTAGTAGTTAGTTTTAATTTATCTCCTAAAAAATCTATTCTAATACCTCTATCACTACTCTGATAATCGTTTTGTAACTCTTTTATCAACTCTTTAGTCTCATCTTTAGATATCTCTAATATTTTACTAATTTCATCAAGATCAAGACCATCATCACCTACGACAAATAATAATCCTTCTATAACTGCTTTTAATTTCATTATGATACCCCCTCTACGATAATATCACTAAATAGTTCTTCTTGTTTAATTAATAATTCTTTATTTCTAGCCATATCAAGTATCGCTAGAAATGTTGCCACTATATATTCTTTTGTTGATACAGGGAAAAGTTTAAAGAAACTTACTTTTTTTTCTTTCTTCAAGATACTTTTTATTTCTAATTTTCTACTTGATACAGTTATTTCTTTCATAGTTACTTTAGTAGAAAGTGGTTTTTCTTCACTTTTTCTTACTAAAAACTTCTTAAACGCATCTACTAATAACTCAAGAGAACCTTCTCCTGTTATTACAGTATTTTCTTCAATATAATTATTAATATTTTCTGGTAATTTAGTATGGATTTCTTGTCTTTTACTTTCATTTTCTTTTAAAGTCTTAGTTATCTCTTTATAAGCTTGATATTCTAAAAGTCTTGCTACTAACTCAACTCGCGGATCTTCCTCTTCACTTTCTTCTTCATCAACTTTTGGTCTTGGAAGTAACATTCTTGCTTTTATCAAGGTAAGTTCACTTGCCATTACGAGGTAAGCGGATGCTATATCTAAGTTTTGTTCTTTCATCTTATGAATATAATCTAAATACTGTCTTGTAATACTTTCTATTTCAATATCAAAGATATCCATCTTATTTTCTTTTATCAAGTGAAGGAGCAAATCAAGTGGTCCTTCAAATACTTCTAATTTTAAATCCATAACTTACTCCTTACCTTTCTATAGGTATTATAACAAGGTTAAAGACTTTTTTCAAATCATTTACATCAATTCAGATGTCGACATTTTGTCGACATTTAATTACAAAGAAATATTTTCTCTATAAATTTTGAGTTTTTGCGAAAAAAAATTTAATTGGTAGCAAATAATATTTATAGAGGAGTTGATAAATTATGAATAACAAATTAGCTTTATTCGAAGAAAAAGAGATAAGAAGAACTTGGGAGAAAGGAAAGTGGTACTTTAGTGTTGTGGATGTTGTCTTTGCCTTAACCGATTCTAAAGATCCAAGAGATTATTGGTATAGACTTAAGCAGAGAGTTAGTGATGAAGAAAAAATTCAGTTGTCGACAATTTGTCGACAACTGAAATTGGAATCATCCGACGGTAAAAAATATAAAACAGATTGTGCTGATACAGAGGGAATTTTAAGAATAATTCAATCTATTCCATCAAAAAAAAGCAGAACCGTTTAAAAGATGGCTTGCAAAAGTTGGTAGTGAAAGAATTGAAGAGATTCAAAATCCTGAACTTGCAATGGATAGAATGAAAGAACTTTATGAAAAGAAAGGCTACTCTAAATCATGGATAAATATGAGAGAAAGAAAGAACTACTAGACATAGTTTGACTGATGAGTGGAAAGAACGTGGTGTTCAAAATGGTATAGATTATGCTATTTTAACCAATGAAATATATAAGAGTGGCTTTGGTGTAACTGCTAAAGAATATAAAAATATTAAAAGACTGGATGATAGACAAAACTTAAGAGATTCCATGACTAATATAGAACTTGCCTTAACTAATTTGGGAGAAGCTACTGCAGTAGAGTTTCATAAGAAAAATGATAGTAAAGGTTTAAAAGAATTAAAAAATGATATGAATGAAGCAGGTACTGTAATAAACAGTGCTAAAAAAGAAATAGAAAGAAAATTAGAAAGACCTATTGTTACTAGTGATAATTATATAGAATTAACAGAAGATAATAACTTAAAACTACCTAATTGATAAAGACAAGAAATAATTATATAATATCCTTATTAGATGGAGAATTGATTATGAAAATAGAAGAGAAATTAGAAAAAGTAAATATTAATGAAGAAGTATTAGAAAATATAAAAAATGATTTAGAAGAAATTCTTAACAAATTAAAGAATTGTTTAGATTTTAATGAAGAAAAAGAACTAATTATTAAGTTTAATAATATTAGAGATAATTATTTAACTTTATATTGGATTAGTTATATAGGCTATTTAAAAGATACTAAAGATAAAAAGTATTTAGAAACAGAAAAAATTATGGGTAAATATGAACCTATTATTAATAACTTAATCTATGATTATTATAAAGTTTTAGGTTCTTCTAAAAATCAAGAAAAGTTAGAAAAGTTTATTGGTAAACGAGCCCTTGCTATCGCTAATAATCAGGCAAGATTAAAAAATGATGAAGTTATCTCTTTACAGACGAAGGAAAAAGAATTATGTTCTAAATATCAAAGATTAATTATTGGTACAAAGTTTGAATTTTTAAATAAAGAAATAAACCTTTCTTCTCTTAATAACTATTATAATAAAGATGATAGAGACTTAAGGAAAAAAGCATATGATAAGAGATTCGAAATATTAGAAAGTTTAGAAAATGAAATTGATGTAATTATAGATGAATTAGTTGATGTAAGAAACACTATAGCAAAAACTCTTGGTTTTAACTCTTACACTGAAATGTCTTTTGTAAAAATGAACCGTTTAGATTATAGTAAAGAAGATTTAACTATTTTTAAAGAAGAGATAAAAAAATATGTTGTTCCCCTACTTAAATTATTAAAAGAACAACAAAGAAAAAGATTAGGATTAGAAAAGCTTGAATATTATGATAATAGTTATTTATTTAATGATGGTAATGCGAAAATAAAAGGAAATTTAAATGATGTCTTAAATAACTTTAAAGTTGTTTTAAAAGAACATTCTACAATAAGTTATAATTTACTATGTATGATGTTAGATGAAGGTCTAATAGATTTAGATAATAGAGAAAATAAATCAAATGGTGGTATTACTACTTACCTACCCAATTATAAAGTACCTTTATTTATAAAGAAGTATATGGGATTAGAAAGTAATATTACTAGTATCTTTCATGAGTTTGGTCACTCTAATCAACTATATTTAAGTAAAGATTTATTGTTTCACGAGAATAGATGGCCTACTTTTGATATATGTGAAATACATTCTACTAGTATGGAATATTTAATGTACCCTTTTATGGACTTATTCTTTGAAAGTGATGACTTTAAATATAAAATTAAACATCTAACTAACAGTCTTTCTTTAATGGTAAATATGGCCTATGCAGATGACTTTTGGAGTTCTGTTTATGATAACAAATTAAATAGTGAAGAAAGAAAAAAGAAATGGTTAGAGATAAGATGCGAATATAACTTAGATAGTTATGATAATGAATATTTTAATAGAGGTACTGAGTATCAAGCCGATACTAATAGAATAATTGATCCTTTCTATACAATAGACTATGCTCTTGATAATGTACTAGCTTTATCATTCTATAAGAAAGAAAAAGAAAGTATTAAAGATGCCTTTGATTTATATATAAAATTATGTAAAGATGGAGGGGCTTTATCACTAAAAGAGCTTATTAATAAATATAATTTAGATAATCCCTTTGAAAAAGATTCTTTAAAAGATATGTGTGATATTATTAAAGATGATATTAAAATATTAAGTTTAAGAAGGAAGTAGTTATGAAAAGATTTACAATGAAAGATGAAGAATTTATTTGTGAAAATTGTGGTAAGAAAGTATTACCTTTAAAGTATAGTGCAAGAGATCACTGTCCATATTGTCTATACTCAAAACATGTTGATATTATGCCAGGAGATAGATTAAATGAATGTAAAGGATTATTAAAGCCTATAGGTATTGAGGAATTTAAAGACACTTATAAAATAATTTATAAGTGTGAAAAATGTAAAAAAATGCATAAAAACATTATGGCTAATGATGATGATATGAATATGATAATTGAGATAAGCAAGATGCAATAATTTTGACAAAAATTAATATTTATGATACTATGAATATGTAAAGAAAATTTACATATAAATAAAAAAGGAAATACCTAGCTTGCTCTGTTAGGTACTATCCAAATAAAAGTGTTTTTTAAGAAAGTACCTACTCTACGGAGTTGGTACTATTCTTATTAATGTAAATATCAGAGAGATGATTACAAAAACAAGAGAGAATATTATGTAGCAAAGGAATTTTTCCATTTTTCTCATAATTCATCTTTCTCCTTTCATAATTTAAAAATATATTAAAAGGAGATAGTACCTAACTAGCTAAGTATTCCATTAATAATGTAGCATATATATTAAAATAAATCAATCGAACAAGATACATTTTTTTTAAAATTTTGTTTGATTATTTCTTTTAAATAATGTTAAAATACGTCTTTTAATATTATTTTTTTCTTGTTTTCTTTCTATATCTTCTATAAGTCTATTTTCTTTTTCTTCTAGATGATGTCTAGCCTCGCTAAAAGTCATATCAACTTTCATAAGTTTTACTTTCTTTCCTTTTGGTACATTAATAAACATTGCATGTTCTCCGCTACCAATCATAACTTTAACATTTTTTATTTTAGATTTTCTCATAATACACTTCTCCTTTTGTTATATATTACCATATTTTTTTAAACAATTAAACTCTTCTTACATAGATTATATTGGTGATATAATGAATAAAATTGATTATGAATTTTATAGTTTAATTAAGAAATTAGAATTAATGAGTAAAGAAGAAGTGTATTTAAATATTAAAAATAGATATCTAGGACTTAATGAAAAATTAAAAGGTAATATTGAAACTTTTCTTAATAGTTTTTCTTTTTGGGGTAAACTAAATTATATTAATAATGACTTTGAAGAGATTAAAATGATAGTTAATTTTCTAAAGAATAATTTAACTGATTTATTAGTACTTTATCAGAATTTAAAAGATTATAAATCTAGGAAGATATTACTAGCAATAATTAGAAATTATTATTACTATGACTTTGTAATGTTAAATGAAGTTAGAGATAATTGTTATAAACATTATTTTGATCCTGATTTAGTAAAAACTACTAAAGATACAGTTTATGTAGATGTTGGTAGTTATATAGGAGATAGTGTTGATGACTTTTTAGATACTTATTTAGAAGAGTATAAAAAAATCTATTGTTATGAAGTTACGGATACATCACTTGCTATACTTAAAGATAAATATATTTTTAATGAAGATATTGTTATAAAGAATAAAGCTTTATATGATAAAAATACTACTCTAAGTCTTAATGCTAGTAGTATTGATGCTTCTACTAATACTATAAGAGATAGTAAAGGAAATATTGAAGCGATTACTTTAGATGAAGATTTAAAAGAAAAAGTAGATATTATTAAGATGGATATTGAAGGTGCAGAATTTAAAGCATTAAATGGATGTAAGAATCATATTAAAAATGATAGCCCTACTCTATTAATATCTATTTATCATGGCTTTGATGATTTGATTAGAATACCTAAATTAATTAAGAGTTTTAATAAGAACTATAACTTTTATTTAAGATATTATGGTGGTAATGTTTTCCCTACAGAGATTGTTTTAGTTGCAAAGAAAAAGAAGAAAAGCTAATATGTGCTTTTCTTCTTTTTAACTTTTATACTCTCCGCCATTAACATGAATTACTTGACCTGTTGTATAAGTAGAATCATTACTTGCTAAATAAACATAGATAGCTGCTATCTCAAAGGGTTGCCCTGCTCGTTTCATTGGACCAGTAGAACCAAAGGTTGGAATATCTTTAGCTTTCCTACTAGCAGGTTGTAATGGGGTCCAAAATGGACCAGGGGCAACGGCATTTACTCTTATATTTTTAGGAGCAAGATTAGTAGCAAGAGCTCTTGTAAAACCAACTATCGCTCCTTTACTTGTTACATAATCAATTAAGTCTCCTTCTCCATTATAAGTAGTAATAGAAGTAGTATTAATAATACTAGAACCACTCTTTAAATAAGGAAGTACCGCTTTAGTTAAATAAAACATAGAATAGATATTAGACTTCATTGTATAGTCAAACTGTTCATTAGAAATATCTGTTAAGTTATCGGCAAAATACTGAACACCTGCATTATTAACAAGAATATCAATCTTACCATAATAATTTAATGTTTCATTTACAATAAAGTTAGAAAAGTCCTTATTCTTTAAATCTCCATGAATTAATAATACTTCTCCACCTAAGTTTTCAATATAATCTTTTGTATAATTAGCATCCCTTTCTTCATTATAATAAACTAAAACAAGTTTTGCTCCTTCTTTAGCAAAAAAGACGGCCACTGCCCTACCAATACCAGAGTCTCCTCCTGTAATAATGGCAACTTTATCTTTTAATTTACCACTACCTCTATAATTAGAATTATCAAAAACAGGAAGTGGTTTCATTAAGTATTCCATACCAGGTTCTTTATCTTGATGTTGTGGTGGATAATACACAGGAAAAGTTCTACAAGTTTCACCTTTTGTATAAGGTCTGATCGTATTAAATTTATTAAACATATATAACACCTATTAAAATTATATTTGTAAAGAAAGTGTCTTATTACTCATTATTTCTTGTAAAAAAAAAATGCCGTGCTAAAATTAAGGTAGGGAGATGATTAAATGAACAATACAAATATGTTAAAAGAAATTAGAGAAGTTACAGCTCTAGAGTCCTGTATAGAAAAGAATAAAGATGTAATACCTACTATTGCTAAAGAAATTAAAGAGTTTAATCCTAAAAACTTTATGATAGTTGCAAGAGGAACATCTACTCACGGAGGAATATTTGGTAAATTTTTCTTAGAATTACATTATAAAAAACCAGTAGAAATGGCAGATCCATCTATATTTACTGTTTATGATAGCAATATGGATTTATCTAATACTTGTGTTATTGCTATTTCTCAGTCTGGTAAAGGATATGATGTTAGTACTGTTTTAAAGAAAGCTAAAGAAAGTGGAGCTTATACTTTTGCTATTACTAATAATCCTGATTCATTAGTGGCAGAAGCTACTGATAAACATATCTTTAATGAGATTGGTGAAACTAATGCAGGAGCTGCTACTAAAGGATATACTACTACTTTATATATCTTAACTAAATTAGCTTTATGTTTAAGTGGTGAAGAAGATAGCTTTGATGATAATAAATATATAGAATCAGTAAAAAAAGCATTAGACTTATATGAAGATGTTAAACCTATGGCTAAAGAATTAATGTCTATGGATATGGCTTATTCTATCGCTAGAGGTTATAGTTACTCTATCGCTAAAGAATTTGCACTAAAAGTTATGGAAACCCTTCTAGTTCCAGTTATTCCATATAAAGCTAGTGAGTTTTGTCACGGACCACTTGCATCAACTAGTGAAAAGCATCCTGTAGTTTTATTTGCAGTAGATGATAAAACAAATGAAGATATTAAAAGAGTTATTACTTATCTAAAAGATACAAAAGCAAAGACTTATGTAATTACTAATGATAAGGAAATCGCTGACATTAGTGATATGGCAATTATGATATATGAAAAGGAAAGTATTTATGCATTCTATCAAGCTGCTATAGTAATGCAATTACTATCTTGTGAAATGGCCTTTACTAAAGGAACTTATCAAGATCGTGTACCTGTATTAAAAGGAAGAACTAATACATTCTAATATATAAAAAGTGAAGAAAACTTAATCTTCACTTTTTTTATCATCTATCTTTTCATTCGCATCTTCAAATTCACTTAATTCTTCATAGTCATCAGTAGAATCACAGAAACTTCTTCTTAAATAACTGTGCCCTCCATCAACACTACAACGACCACATTTACAAGTCACATAATCATGAGTATATTTAGATTCTATAATATCACCACAGCTTTTACATCTTATAACGTTTCTTATTATTTTTTTCATTTAAATACCTTCACTACTACTCTCTTCTTTAGTAATAACTTTTTCTAAAGGTATAACCGATTTAATAGAAGCATCTTTACAAGATATTTTTAACTCTCCTATACTCATCTTATCTAATTTCATAGAAGTATCTATTAAACCTCCTAAGTTAATGCCTGTTACTACTTCATAATTATTATTAGTAAAAGCTAATTTACTTGTTACTTTAAATGGTGTTCCTCCCATTAAATCACAGGCAAATAGAATCTCACTATCTTTGTTTTCATCTATTATTTTATTATATTTACCTTCTAAAGACTCATCATTATCATCACTTAAGAAGTCTACAGCAAAGACATTATCTTTTGCTCCTGCTATCATTGTAAGTGAACTAAGTATTCCACTTGCAAAATTATTATGTCCTGTTATTATTATAATTTGTTTCATAAATACACTACCTTTCTAAAAGAATTATATCATCTTTATACAAAAAGAAAAAGCCTAAATGGCTTTTTCCTATAGTATTCCAAAGAATGAAAATACAATTGATACTATTATAATACCTACTATTAATACTGTAGTATTTACTTTCTTTCTTAATAAGAAATAAATTAAGAAAGTAAAAGCAAATGGTAGGATATTAGGTAAAATCATATCAAAGAAATCTGTTTGTAAATTAACAGTTGCATCATGTCCAATATCAATAGTAGTTTTTACTGATAAAGATACATATGTTGCTATTAATCCACCTAATATTGTAACGCCTAATACTGATGCTGCATTACTAACTCTTTTAGTATTTTCTTGTAATTTATCTAAGGCAGCAGTACCTGTTTTATATCCCATTCTTGCAAGTGGGAAACGAAGTAAGAATGCTGCAAAGAATACTAAGAAAAATACTATTGGTCCTAAAACATTACCTTGGTCAGATAAAGATGCACATATTCCTGCTGTAATAGGAAGTAATGTAAACCAAAATAATGCATCTCCTATACCTGCTAAAGGTCCAAATAAAGATATTTTTATCTTCTTTACTGTTTCAGGATCTTCTCCACCTTCATAAAGTGATAACATTAATCCTTGTAAGTAAGGTAGTAATGTATTATGAGTATTAATAAACTCTAAGTTATCATGTAATACTCTAGATAAAGTCTTAGGATCATCTTTATATATTTTCTTTAAAGCTGGTCCCATTCCTGCAGTAAAGCCAATACTTTGCATTCTCTCATAGTTAAAACATGATTGATTCAAAACAGAAAGTAAAGCTAAATCATTTAAATCTGCATCGGTTACGACTCTTTTACGTTTTTTGTTCTTTGTCTTAGATTCCATTTGCTTCACCTCCATTTCCTGAAGATGCCACTGCAACTTCTTTTTCACCACTTCTAAAGTATTCCATAAGTGCAAATGCTACACCCATAATTGCAACTGGTAAAACATTATCAATTTGAATGAAAGTTGCAAATAGGAATCCTGCAAGTAGATATGGAACATATCTTGCTTTTAGAGTTACACGAAGTAACATAGCAAATCCAACAGCAGGAAGTAATCCTCCAGCTACTTGGAATCCATTAATTAACCAATCTGGCATTGCTTCTACTAAAGCTCTTAATGGTTCTTGAGCAGCATATACTGATAAGAATGTTAATATACCAGTAGCAATACTTGTAAGAACTATTCCATAAAAACACAGTTTAAATAAACCTTTTATATTTCCTTCTTTAGCATATCTTTCAGCAGGACCATTGAAAGAAACAAAAGCTGTATTTCTAACAGTCCATAAGAATTGTAATAATACTCCAAATGGATATGCTAAAGCTAAACTAGTTGCTACATTACTTCCTGTAATGTGAGCAAAAACAACAGTCATAACACTAGTTAGTAAGGCTTCAGGAACTGATGCTCCTCCAATACCTGCAATACCTGCAAAAGCAAGTTCTACCATACCACCAGCAACTAATCCTGTATTTAAGTCACCTAGAATAGCACCTACTATAGGACAAACAATAATTGGTCTAAAGATAAATAGTGCTTCTAGATGTCTGTCAACAACAAGGACCATAACTACTAATGTTATAATTATTCCTTGTAATAATGTTATTTCCATATTTTTTTCTTCCTCCCTTAAAATTCTTCTTTTGGTGAATCAGGTGTATCTTGGATATAAATTTTATCAACGTGTTTCTTGATATAATTTAAATCTTCAAGATCTTCTTTACTAGCAGAAACCTTATCTGTTAATTTCTTTTCACCTTCATCGTAATACATATTACCAATATCTACCTCCTTTATCTTAACACCTCCTTCAATAACCCTCCTTAAATCTTTAGGAGTTTGACATATCAATAAAATGTGTTGATCATCAGATGCTTTATCTATAATATCAATAGTCTTCTGAATCGTAAAAAATCTTGTGTCATAACCAAGTGATGATGCTGCCATTTTCATAACACTTTTCTCTATTTCATTTTCTGCAGTCTCATCATCTGCTACAACAATAAGGTTTGCACCTACTGCTCCTGCCCATAGACATACTATTTGTCCGTGAACTAATCTGTTATCAATTCTTGCTAATAAAATATTATTATCTTTTGCCATTTTTATCTCCTCCTTTTAATAATATTTACCATATATTTTCTTAGCTACTTTATCTAAGTAAGTTTCTACTTCTTTAGCAGTTTTTAAATTTAGTACTTTGTTTGCAATTTCTTTTGCTTCCTTACTATCTATCATAGATATTAATTTCTTAACTTTTAAAACCATACTAGCATTAACACTAAATTCTTGTAGTCCTAATCCAACAAGTAAGATAATTGCCAGTGGATCTGCAGCCATCTCTCCACACATACCAACAAACTTATCTTTTTTATCTAAACAAGAGTCTATAGTCTTTTTAATAAGTCTAATAACTCCTGGATTATAGAAACTATAAAGATTACTAACGGTTGGATTCAATCTATCAACTGCAACTGTATACTGGATTAAATCATTAGTACCAATACTAAAGAAATCAACTTCATCTATTAAGATATCACTAATAATCGCTGCACTAGGAACTTCTATCATAATACCTACTTTAATATTTTTATTAAATGGTATATTTTTACTAGCAAGTTCTCTTTTCGCTTCATCTAATATCTCATTAGTTTTATATACTTCTTCAAGTGATGAAACAAAAGGATACATTATCATAACATTACCATAATTACTTGCTCTAAGTATTGCTCTTAAACTTACTTTAAAGAACTCTTTATTATCTAAGCAGTATCTTATCGCTCTATATCCTAAGAAAGGATTTTGCTCTTCACCAATATCTATATAAGGACATTTCTTATCTCCACCGATATCAAGAGTCCTAATAATTAATGGTTTACCATTAAGTTTTTCTGCAAATGTTTTATAGACATTAAATAAGTAATCTTCTTCTGGAGCAGTACTTCTATTTAAGAATAAGAACTCTGTTCTAAACAACCCTATTCCATCAGAATTTACTTCAAGTAATTTATCAAGTTCTGATAAGTCTCCTGCATTTGCAGTTATCTCTAAACTTTTATTATCTTTAGTTAAAGATTCTTTATCTTTCATCTCTTGCAATGATGCTTTAAGTAATTCTTCTTTTTTAATTTTCTCTTTAATAGCATTAATATTAGTATCTGTTAAATTATTTTCAATATAACCTTCATTACCATTTACATAGATTAACTCTCCATCTGTTAAAGTTTTACTAATTTCTTTAATTCCAAAGACAGATGGTATTCCAAGAGTAGATGCAAGTATGGCTACGTGACTCGTCTTACCACCTATTTCTGATACTATTCCTTTAACGTGTTCTATATTATTAGAAAGTAAAACTGATGGTGGAATTTCTTCTGATACTAAAATAGTATCTTCAGTTAAAGTACTTAAATCTACTTCTTTAATACCTAAAGCTTTTCTAATAAGTTTATTAGTAACATCTTCTATATCTTTGCTTCTCTCTTTTAAATAGGCATTATCAACTAATGATAACTCTTCAGCTTTTCTTTTCATTACTTTAGTAATAGCAGTTATTTTATCACATTTTTCTTCATCTATTACCTCTTCCATAGAAGTTATCAAAGATTTAGAATTTAAAAGAATCTTATAAAAATTACATAACTGTTTTATATCGTCTGATACAGCACTAATTTCTAACTCTTCATAGTCTTTAACAACACTATCTAAAACTTCTTTTAAGTCTTCTTTTTCTTTTGTAAGCTCTTCTAAAGTTTCAAGTTTTTGTGTCTTTATCTCTGGTATTTTAGTATTTATTATATAGACTTTACCTAAAGCTAGACCATTACCTACTTTATTACCTAAGTACTTCATCTACTCTTCACCTTTTTCAATATATTCACATATTGCATCTAGTGCTTTCCCCTCATCGTCACCATCTACTTCAACAGTTAATTTATCTCCACAGTTTATATTTCCCATCATAACTTCTAATATTTCTTTGGCATTAATATTACTACCATTATGAATTAGTTTAATATCAGAGTTAAATGTAAGAGCAAGTTCTACTAAATTACTACCTGGTCTTGCATGTAATCCTGATACACTTTTTACAACTACTTCTTTCTTTACCATAATCTTACCAATCCTCCATCTTGTATTTTATCTTATAAAGTAATCATAGCATAGTTAAGTGCAATTTACAAATTATTTTAAACTTGGTAAGTAAAATTAAGTAAAGAAAAAGATTAACTTCTAAATAAAGTAATCTTCCCTTTCTTCTATTACATCTCTATCTTCAATATCATCATAACCTAATGCCAAATCATAATAATATTTAGCTTTTTCTTTATTACCTATATCATTAAAGCTATCTATCAATTCAACATAATAATATGTAGCTTTAGGATTTTTTTCTAACTCCTCTGTTAATACTTTTTCTCCTTCAGTTATTCTATTTAGCGTAAATAATATTTTAGCTTTAGTCCTTATTTGCCATTCATAAGTATTATCATCTAAGTCTAAAATATTAATAAGTCTATCAATGTAGTTAATAACTTTTTCTAAATCATAATCATCTTTAGTTAGGTTATAAGCTACATCACTAGCATCGTTAATAACATTAGAACAAAATTCAGAAATTTGTTCACTCTTATCAAGTTCTTCTATTGTTTTTATATTATTTTCTTTAGCATAAGAAAGTAATGAGTTCATAACCTCCAAATAGTTATCCATTACTTCTTTAGGAGACATTTTTCTACCATAATCATAAATATTAAGTAATTTCTTATTTATTTCTTCATTTTTTACTTTTTTAGTATGAACATATTGATTATGATAGGAAAATAAGGAATTACCATATAATTCATTAACTAATGGTACTTGTTCATTACTAGTTGTAGTTTTTTCTTTATTTAAACAACACTTTTTATATTTCTTTCCACTTCCACATGGACAAGGGTCATTTCTTCCAATTTTACTCATATTACCACCTCATCATATAACTTCTTTAATTTTTTCATAAATACAGCTGAACAGAAGTGAACAGCTCTGAACAGAACTGAACGCATCTGAACAGAACTGAACGCATCTGAACAGAACTGAACGCATCTGAACAGAAGTGAACAGCTCTGAACAGAAGTGAACAGCTCTGAACAGAAGTGAACAGCTCTGAACAGAAGTGAACAGCTCTGAACAGAAGTGAAC
>CALVJB010000018.1 GCA_944332025.1 uncultured Bacilli bacterium | reverse complement strand
TGCGGAGACGAATTTGGTATTTTTCTTTATTTCACAAAGAAAAACTCCCTTTTTTATTTATTTAGGGAATTTTTCTGCTTTTTCATTAATATTTATAGCAAGTTCTGCTAACTTTTTAGCAGTATCTAAGTCACTTGCAGTCATTAAAAATCTATTAGTATGACAGAATAGTGAACCTTTTATGCCAGTTACTTTTTCTAAAGCATCATTAGTAAGTCCTCCCCAAGGTTTAGGAAAATAGACTCTACTAGTTTTATCTGTTGTACTAATAGGAATAGTCTTAATACCGTATCCTCCTCTATTAGAAGGATAGATTGCAAATAATATTTTCTTACCAGAAAGAGATGTTAAAATAGTCTCTTCATAAGGTAAATATTCATCTAATATAAGGATAGGTCCTTTTGTTTTATTAAGAATCTTTTTTACTTTAACCCCTGCTTCTACTTTACCTATTACATTTTTTAACTCTTCAGTTAGGATAGATTCTGCTAAAGATACTGCTTTTATAAACTGTTCATCTTCTTTATCATTACTACCATAACTTGGATTAAATATTTTTATAACATCACTTACGGTCTTTATTTTATATATTGCTTTTATTTCAGGAAAAATGCCATTATCAATGGCATCTATCGCTTCTATAAAGTCTTTAACTAAATAATTATAGATGGCTTTAGTATTTTTTAGTTTTAATTTTTTTAAGTAATTTAAACCATACTCTTCAAAAAGAAGTCCAAATGATGAATATTTAATACCATTATCTCTTATTCTAGCATCAGTTTGATGATGATCAAACCTACCTTTTCCAATATCATAGATAATAGTTTTTGTTGATATATCTTTAGGAACTTCACTTACTCTTGCTACTTTAAAGTTTTTAAAGTAAAGAGATAAAAAGGCAGTTGCAAAGACTTCATCTGCATGCATTGTTCCATTATGGGTAATACCATTCGCTTCATTTATATCTTTAACTAGTGTTATCATTTTTTACCCTCCTTTTCTATATTAACAGTATGCTCTATTTTTTCCCAGGCTAAATCTTTATTTTTTATAGATAAATACAAACACTTTACATAACTTGCTAAAAATAAAGGGTTAAAGAAGAGAGATTTTATCTTCATTTTTCTATTTAATCTTAAATTATCTTTTTCTTTTATTAAAAGTATTCCTGTAAAGATTAATAATACTATATAAATAGCAAGTACTATTATTAGAAATTGTAATAGTAAGTTATAGACTTCTACTTTAACAATAGAGTTTGATATTATTCTATAAATTAGGTTTGCAAGGTATAAAATAATACTAATAACTAGTAGAACATAGGGTTTTACTCCTACTAAGGCAATATATGCTGATGGATAATTATTATCTTTTCTACTAGCTTTTTCTTTAAGTAATGGATAATACTTTCTTCTTGAATCAAAATATCCTTTTACCCACCTTGTTCTTTGTTTAATAGTAGTAGTATAATCAACTGGTTGTTCGTCAAAATACTTTGCTTTTATATTGTAAGAAGATGTTAAATCATTAAGTGTTGCATATAAAGTAAATTCATAATCTTCTGTTAAACTGTTAAAAGGATATCCTCTCAAATTCTCTAGAATTTCTCCTTTGATATAAAAGCCTGTTCCACTAACAGTTAGAGTTAGGTTATATTTCATTTTATAGTTATTAGAGAAAGTATTTATCATAGAAAAGGCTAAAGAAGAACAAGCTGAAAAAATACTAGAGTTACCATTTTTAGTATTACGATATCCTATACCTATATCATACCCTTTTTTATAGGTTTTAACCATTTCTTTAAAATAATTTCTATCTAGAACATTATCAGCATCGAAGATAAAGTAAGCATCATAGTGTTTTTTCTTTTTTAATATCTCTTTAATAGCATCATCTAAAGCATAACCTTTTCTTCTTCTATTAGTTAGATTTTTACGATAAATAATATTAATATTTCTTTCTTTAGCGATATCTACTGTTTTATCTTTCTTACTTTCTACAATAATATAAATATCTTTAGAGTCTATCTTAAAGGTTTGTTTTTTTATACTATCTAAGAGATTAGATATTACTTTAGATTCATCTCTTGCAGGGATTAAGATAGCAAATAAAGGATTATCATAATTTCTTTTTAAAGTTATTTTAGAACCTTTTAAGGCTACAATATATTCTTTTATTAATAAGTAACTTGCTATAAATATTAAAACTAAGCATATTAATGTTATCATACTACTTATCCTTTCTAACTTTAAATTCCATATTAGGAAAACTTTTTGCTAAAACGCTATCTGGATAGACTTTATCATATAGTCTTCCTACTGGTGTAATAGGTTCAATATCATTTCTTCTCATAGCACTTCTAAATAAAGCAGTCCAAGATACAAACATATCAATTATTAAAAAGATTAAAAGAATATAGAAAATTATATTACCTATATTTACAGGAATTTTTTCTATCCATTTAGAAAGATAAGGATAGATCAGTTTTACAAAGATTAGAGTAAAGGCTCCCCATGCTATCATGAAAGGAATAGTAGTCCTTCCTCCAATATTTAAAAAGTGATGGGAGTAGTCCCAAGAAGTAGTATGAGTAAATATTTCTTGTAAAAGACTAATAGAATATTCTATAAAACCTCCTAAAAGTCCTCCATATATAAATGTTTTTATATTAGAGTAATTTGGTCTTGCTAATAAATAGACAACAAGTACCGCTCCTAATCCATATAAAGGATTAAAAGGTCCATATATAACTCCCCTTCTTAGTTCCCAGACAATATCTCCTGTTGCAAAATATATTTTAACTAAATTAAGTATTTGTTCATAAAAAACACCAATAATAGAACCTATTACAAATATAAAGAATAATTTCTTAAAACTATAACCTTTTGCAAATATTTCTTTTTTACTGCTCATACTACATACCCCTTCAACTTGGTGTTATATTATCATATTTTATGTAAAAATACAAGGAAAAGCAACCAAATGATGGTTGCATGTGTTAATTATTAATTGCTTATATAAATATTTTTTTAGATCTTGACTTGAAGTTATCATAGTTTTCTACTCTTAAATAATAAACAGCTATCTTGCTACATAAAAAATAAAAACCAAATTGACTCAGAGAATGAAGTCTTTTTATTTTCCCCTTTTCATATAAATCGACGATTATATTTCTAACGAAACTACTACTTCTTGAAAAATCAATATAATAGTTATCTAAATAACAATTAGTTAAACACATTTTGCCACTTATAATATTATTTTTTATATTTATTTTTGTCTCTTCTTTAAAATCATGATTAAAAGGTATAAGCGGAGCAATCATGATATATTCATCTCTAGTCATATCACATGTGTTAGACAAAATCATTCCTTTGGTAATAAAAGTAACTTCTTCACCATCTTGATTTGTGTATGAAAATGGAATATTATCTAAAATGTCCCCTTGAGATAATATATCTAAAGGTCTAGAAAACCAATTAGGTTTTGTAGTATCAAATTGTTTCATTAAATCTTTTATCCCATTTTTAATATTTGTATCTATAGTTGGAAATATCTGATAAGTATAATCAATAAATTTTTCAAGCATAATAATCGTAAAAATTTCCTTTTTTTTCTACAGAAAGTCTCTTTATTTCTTTTTCTGCTGCTATTTCATCATCTTTATCAAAACTTATTTCATTACCAAATAATTGTAGTATTTCCTCTTTGGTAATTTTATTTTTTACATAATAGAATACAAAATAATCATCTGGATTTAAATATGTGCCATTACAATTAGCATTACCTATTGTATTGATTGTTTCAACAATAGGATTTGGAGAATATATTTGTGGACTAGTTGTTTGATTTATCATAAGCATTTATTACCACCTCCAATTATAATATTGTATTATTATCTATTTGTTCTTTTAAATTTATATTCTTGTTATAAAATGTTTTAAACATTTCTTCTAAATTAATTAATTCTGTATTATAATCGTCAAAATTATTAAAATTACATTTGTCATTAACTTCTATAGAAAAAGCTAATAATGTTTTTTCTATTTTTAATTTTTTTTCCGATATTAATGGTATAATTATGTTTTGATTTAAAGCTCCTTGTTCTATTTTCTTAGTAAATGAAACCATCTTTGCATCATTTAAAGATATAATGTAATAATATTTATTTTTTATTTTTTGCGAAAGTTTTACTCCAGCTTCACAAATATTTTTGCTATTTACATTAGTATTAAATATATTAGTTAATATTTTTTCTATAGGGTTAGCATCTTCTCTTTCACAATTAAGATTGATAGCAGAATATAATATTTTTAAATTGCATTTATTCTTTAAAATGTTAAAAATCGTGAATGCTCTATTTTTTACATATTCATAACATTTGTCAAAATCATCAATAAAATCATTATCAAAGTTAGTAATCAACTGAACATTTATTTTTGACATATTAAATTTTGTATGTCCACCTATAGTATTTGACGTAATTCTTGGAATTATAAAATCTACAGTTGTAGGAACTCCTGTCAAATTAAATGGAGAAAAATCCTTATTAAGTTCTTCATCTAAGATTTTCTGGTACTTTTTAAAATCATCTATTTCATTAAACCAAAATGTTACTTGCATAAAATTATATTTCATTAATATTTATATCTCCTTTCAATTCAATGCTATTGTATCAAATAAATATATATAAGTCTACAAATTATGTTTAATATTTTCTATATAATTAATAACTTCATTTATTGTCTTATTAAAGTCATTATAATTAGTATTAAACCAAGTAAGATTAAATTGATGATTAAAGAAAGTGTATTGTCTTTTAGCATAATGTCTTGAGTTTTTCTTAATATCATCTTTAATCTCTTCTAGAGTTTTCTCATTATTAAAGTAAGGAATAAACTCTTTATAACCAATTGCAGTATTTAAAGCTTTAGAAGTTTTAAAATAGTCTTTTAATGATTCTACTTCTTCTAGAAGTCCATTATCAAACATTATATCTACTCTTTTATTAATCTTATCATATAAAACATCTCTATTAGTAGTAAGTCCTATAAAGATAGTATTTTTATATAAAAGGTTATTACCATTATTAGTAATAGACTCATTATTTTCAAGTTTATTTAAAAGACGTACTAATCTTTTTCTATTATTTACATGTGGTAATTCTTCTACATTATAAGACTTTATTTTAGCAAGTATCTCTTCATTAGTTAAATCATTATATTCTTTATAAGTTGTTCCTTCTGTGAAGTTATAATCAAATAGCATTGCTTTTAAATAAAGACCTGTCCCTCCTACTAAGATAATATTTCTATTTTCTTTTAGAAGTTTATCTATTAGACTTCTAGCATCTTTTTGGTAATCATAGACAGAATAGTTTTTATCAAGTGGGACAAAACTTAATAAATGATGAGGAACTCCTTCCATTTCTTCGCGTGTAACTTTGGCGGTACCTATATCTAGTTTCTCATATACTTGCATAGCATCAAAATTAATAACTTCTGCATTGTATTTTTTTGCTAACGCTATACTTAAAGCAGTTTTACCAACAGCAGTTGGTCCTAATATTGCAATTATCATAATATCACTATCTTTCTTTAATTCATCGCTCTTTTAAATAGTCTTTCTAAATCATAATTACTATATGTAATAATTGTTGGTCTACCATGAGGACAAGTGAATGGATTATCACAACCTCTTAAATTATCTAAAAGTATTTTAGCTGAGCTTAAATCTAGATAATCATTCGCTTTTATGCTCATTTTACAGGCCATAGTTGAAGCGGTTTTATAGATGAATTTTTCTTTATCAAATTCTCCTTTTTCTAGAGTGATAGCAATTATCTTTTCTATCGCTTCCCTCTCATATCCTTCAAAAAACCAAGTAGGATGACTTCTAACAATAAAAGTATTATCACCAAACTCTTCTAAAGAGATACCTATACTTTTTAAAATATCCATATGTTCTTTAATTCTAATAAACTCATCTTTAGGATATTCTAATCTAATAGGTACTAATAAATCTATAATTTTATAATCATCTTTTAATAAAGCATTTAAAACCTTCTCATAGTTAATACGTTCAGCGGCAGCATGTTGATCTATTATATACATACCACTAGAGTTCTCTGCTATTATATAAGTCTTATGAACTATACCTACAGGTATCATCTCTTTAATACGATAACTAGTCTCTTCTTCCTTTTCCTCCTCAACTACTTCTTCTGTTTTAGTACCAGTTATTTTATTATCATTATCAAAATCAAAAGATAACTCTTCTAAATTAGGAGATGTTTCTTTAACAGGTTCTACATCATCTATTTCATAATTAATAGTATTAAGAGGAAGTGAATCTTCTACTTCATAAATAGTATTTAAATCTCTAATATTAGCATGAGGAACAAGTAATATCTCTTTTAATTTAGAACTGATTACTTTAGTAATTAATTCTTTTAAACTCTCCATTTTAGAGAATTTAATATCCATTTTTTGAGGATGTATATTAATATCTATAAGAATTGGATCTACATCAATATTTAAAACAATCATAGGAAACTTATCTTTAGGTATATAGGTATGATAACAGTCTATTAAACATCTATTTAAATCTAAATTCTTAATTACTCTACCATTTACTAAAGTAGTAATAACATTTCTTGAAGTCTTTGCTATTTCTGGATAACCAATATACCCTGATATGACATAATCATCATTTTCGCCACTTATTTCTATCATCTTTTTAGTAACATCTATTCCATAGACAGCATAGATTACTTTTAATAGATTACCATCTCCACTTGTATTAAGAAGTTCTTTATCATTATTAGTTAAAACAAATCTAATAGATGGATATGATAAAGCCATTTTATTAACATATTCAATTATTAAAGCTAGCTCGGTATAAAGATTCTTTAAATACTTTAATCTTACAGGAGTATTATAAAATAAGTCTCTCACTTCAATAGTAGTACCAACACTTAAATCACTATTTTCAACACTTTCTATAACACCACCATTTAAAGAGATACTTGTCCCTACTCCATCTTTACTTGTTTGTAAAAAAATATGAGAAACTGAGGCGATAGATGGTAAGGCTTCACCTCTAAAACCTAAAGTACCTATATTAAATAAATCATCTAAATCTTTTAATTTACTAGTAGCATGACGTGAAAAAGCAAGAGTAGCATCTTCTTTATTCATACCAATACCATTATCACTTACTACTATTTTCTTAGTACCAGAATCTATTAAATTAATTTTAATTTCAGTAGACTCAGCATCTATAGAGTTTTCTACTAATTCTTTAACAACATTTAAACATCTTTCTACTACTTCTCCTGCTGCAATCTTATTAGCAAGGTTTTCATCCATTACTTTAATAGTTCCCATTAATCTACCTCACAAGTTGAATCTGCTTTTAATCTTCTAATGCCCTCAATAGAATTAGAACAAGCAGGGCTTTCATACCCTGAGCATTTTAGGCAAGCAGAATATTCTATATCCATATTATATCCCGTATCATTATTTCTTTTAACGATAGCATAGCTTTCCAAATTACAGGTCTTAGTAGAAGAATCTGGATCTTCTAAGTCATCTACATATCCTTCACAAACTAACTTTTCTACATCTACTATTAATGATTCACCTTCATTTGGTATAGAGCCGGTATGATCTATTAAATAATTTGTAACGCCAGTAGTAATACTTTGTTCAAAATCTTTATAAGTAGCATCTCTAGCATGATTTAAATAGCCTGTTACTCCTGTGTAAGCAAGAGTAACTAAAATACCTAATATTATAATAACAGCGAGTAATTCTAACGTTGTAAATCCATTTTTATTTATTTTCATTTTCTTCCTCCTCATGCAAGACTTGATATAAGTTATTTGCAACAGTATCTCCAACTATTTTGCTTAACTCCTCAACACTTGCTTCTTTCATTTTTTTCATAGAACCAAATTTCTTTAATAGTTCTTTACGTCTTACTTCACCAATACCTGGAACTAAATCTAAGTAACTAGAAAGTAGTCCTTTACTTTTAATATTACGGTGATAAGAAATGGCAAAACGGTGGACTTCTTCTTGAATTTTAGATAAGTAAAGAAATAGATTACTATCACTTTTAATATCTAATACTCTATAATTACTATCTATAACAATACTAGTTCTATGATGAGAATCTTTCTTAAGTCCTATTATTGGTATTGATAGATTTAAACTAGAAAGTATCTCTTTACAGACATTTACTTGAGTCTCTCCACCATCCATCACTATTAAATCAGGTAATACTTCATTATCCATAATAGCTTTAAAATATCTTCGATATAAGACTTCTCTCATCGCTCCTAAATCATCTTTAACATCAGTACTTATTTTATATTTACGATAATCATTTTTTATTGGTTCAAAGTCACGAAATACTACCATCGCTCCTACATAGTATGTTCCAAATAAATGAGAATTATCAAAGCTTTCCATACGAGATACACTTTCTACTCCAAGAAGAGTTTTAAGTTCATTTAAAGCTTCTAACTTCTTATTATCATCTTTTTTAAGAGTTTCTAACTCTTCATTTAAAACTACTTTAGAATTTTCTTCTGCTAGATCTACTAATTTCTTTAACTCTCCTCTTTTAGGGACATTTACTTTTACTTTTAGATATTCACTAAGTAGTTTGGCATTTAAAGTATCAGGTATTAATATCTCATGGGCAAGAATATTTTTTTCATAAAATTTAATAATGTATTCTTCCATATCATCAACGACATTATCAAGAGTCTGCAATGTTTCATGATGTCTACCAAAAAGTATTCCTTCTCTTATAAAGAAAACTGTTATTGATAAGTAGTTATCTACTACGGTATAGTTAAAGATATCAAAGTTATAATTTTTCTTTAAGTCTATCTTTTGTTTAGTTAAAGTTATATCTATATCTGTTAACATCTCTCTTAACTCAAGAGCTTTCTCATAATTTAGACTATTACTAGCTTTTTCCATCTCTTTAGTAATTTTCTCTTTAATAAAACTACTATTACCTTTAAGAAAGCTTGTTATCTCATCAGTCATAGATTTAATAGTATCAGGGTTTATATCTTTAATACAGTAGCCTAAACACTCGTTAATATGGTAATAAAGGCATTCTTTTTTAGGTAATTTCTCACACTTTCTTAAGGGATATAAACGATTAATCATATTAACTGTTTTACGAGCTGCAGTTACATTAGGATAAGGTCCAAATAGTTTATGGTCTTTTTTCTTTCTTTTAACATTCCTAACTACTCTAAGTCTAGGATACAATTCACTCGTTAGTTCTATATATGGATAACTCTTATCATCTTTAAGTAAGATATTATATTTAGGATCATATTTTTTAATTAGGTTAATTTCTAATATTAAACTTTCTAACTCACTATCAGTTACAATATATTCAAAGTCATCTATATCTTGGACAAGCATTGCAGTCTTTCCGGTTACATTACCTCTAAAATAACTACTAACACGTTTCTTCAAGTTCTTAGCTTTTCCTACATAGATTATATAACCATTTTTATCTTTCATCTGATAGCTTCCAGGTAGTTCTGGAACAAGTTTTAATTTTTCCTTAAAGTCTTTCATAATTACCAACACCCAACTAAAAAAATAAGTTATTTTACATAACTTATTTTAGACTACATTTATTATTTTTACAAGTCTAACAAATACTAAATCATCCAATTATGAAATATTAGGCTTCCATTTAAAGGATTCTTAAAGTAATCTTTTTTAAACCAATTTAATAAACATAATTGTTGTTTATCAACTCCACTAGAAGATAAAAACATTTTAAAAGCTTTAATACCAAGTCTATATTGATTCCAATGCTTACAATCTCTACTAAGTAAACAAGCGAGATTTTCATACTCTTCCATATTACATTCTTCTTTTTTTACATCATCAGGTTCTTCCATATTAACAATATTTTCTTTATCTAAATAGATTTTCCATTCTTCTTTAGGATAATTATAATCTAGGACATCAACTAAATAGAAAGAATTAGGTATTAAATCTGTTTTAGATGATATTTCTAAATATAGATCTTGAATGTTTTTATTAAAGATTTCTTTCTTAATTGTTAAAACTACTTCTTCACTACTTTTCTTAATATCATAAAGATTTAAATCAACTAACTTTCCTAAAGAATCTACAATATTTTTAATGTCTCCATCAGTAAACATACTATTTTTAAACATATTTATTGGTTTAGTAACTCTTAGGGAAAGAGCAACACTACAACTCATTACACCAGTCATAATTCACCTACATAAGTCTTGCTATTTGTTTTTGAGTAAGGTCTGTCGCTTTAATTATATCGTTTGTAGGTATTCCTATTTCAAGAAGATTCTTAGCAATAGATTTTTTCTCATTACTAGCACCCTGCTTAATTCCCTTTTTAATGCCCCTTTTCTCTCCTAACATTTCACCTTCTGCTTTAAGGCTATTTATCATCTTTTTCATCTCTTCCGCTCCATCATATAGTCCTACATCATCAAGATTACAACAGTAATAATTCTTTCCTTCCATTATCTACAACTTCCTTTACATTAACGAGGTTATTTGTTTTTTAGATAGTCCAGTATAGCTCATTATTTTATTAACACTTTCCCCTGCTTTTAACATAGTTTTAGCAATAGATTTTTTCTCATTACTAGCACCCTGCTTAATTCCCTTTTTAATGCCCCTTTTCTCTCCTAACATTTCACCTTCTGCTTTAAGGCTATTTATCATCTTTTTCATCTCTTCCGCTCCATCATATAGTCCTACATCATCAAGATTACAACAGTAATAATTCTTTCCTTCCATTATCTACAACTTCCTTTACATTAACGAGGTTATTTGTTTTTTAGATAGTCCAGTATAGCTCATTATTTTATTAACACTTTCCCCTGCTTTTAACATAGTTTTAGCAATAGATTTTTTCTCATTACTAGCGCCTTGCTTAACACCTTTCTTAATACCATCTTTCTCACCTTCTGCTTTAAGGCTATTCATCATTTTTTCCATCTCTTCCGCTTCATCGTATAATCCTACTGTATTAATATCTAGACTTAATCTCTTTAATTCATTAGCAACTTCCATCAATTCAACATCTCCTTTCGCTAACGCATCTATTTCATCTATTTTTCTTAATCTTAGTATTAACATCTCTTTTTCTAACTTAGTAAGTTCTAAACCTTTTTTATATTTCTTATATACTTGTAAAAAACTTAAATGATATTTTTCCCATTTAACATCTTCTACAACTCCATTTTCATCTCTTGATTTAAAGACTTCTTTTACATTTTTCTTATTAAGATGATTAAAATTATTTAAATTAATCTGGATTGCCTTTGGCATGTTATTATAACTATAGTTTTTATTTGATATATCTATTTTAACTTTATCTAAATAATTATCATTTCTTACTATCAGTGCTAAACTATATTTATTATTTAACTCATAATTAATTACATAACCTTCTATGCCAAATAATATATCAGATCTTTTACCACGTTCCAAAGCATTACTTACAACAAATTCAGTATTCTTCTCATAATAAGTTTTTAGTATTAACTCTTTAGATATACCAGTTATCTGATAAGTCATATCTGCTTTAAATAGTAAACACTTAGTCATGATACATTTATAAATATAATCATTACTGGCAGGAAATACTTCTCCTTTTTCCTGTAGTTCTTTTATTCTCTCTTCAGGAGTCATCTTTTTTTTAGAACTCATTAACATCACCTCTCTGCAAGTGTTATAGCATACTCTATAAATCATTGCAAAAAGGCAATTTTGAAAATCTACCCTTAAAATGAGGATGAATTTTCAATTTTCAGTGGGCAAATTTTCAAAATTCACCCTAAAAAGAAACCTCAATTTACAAAATTCAATCTTTTTTTAATTTTTTTCATTTTCCTCCTTCCCCCCATCTTTTATACATCGCCTCTTATATCTATAATGTATCATAATAGATAGTATCAGTCAAGATATTTAAAAGAAAAAGATAAGCTATTATAACTTATCTATTCATTAACATATTCTTCATCATTGTATATATCTTTTCTATTTTTACTAAAAGGCATAGTTTTTATTTTTCTTTATAGCCTCTTTCATTAAATGTTGCCTCCTATTGTTAATGTTAGACGATAGGATATATTACTATTAAAACCACCCATTGCATAAGTGTCAGGTGTAAAATGGAAGATTCCAGCAAGTAAACCGCCATCATAACAATAACCACCGCGCACCAACCAAGGAGATTCTTCATTGAGCATAGTATTTGAATCATTATACCAACCTAATGTTTCACTCAAACCATGAGATAAGCATACACTCCCATTGCAAGCATTATTTACACTATCACTTATATACTTATCATAATATTTTGATTCTGGCATTGATATTAATCCACTATTACCTGTCATATCATTATAATTTGCCATTACCAATTCTAATGAACCTCCACTCATATCATATATTCCATAGATTGTTCCCGTGGTAGATGCACCAGTTCCATTTATTTCTTCATCATATGTATAATGGCATCCATAATCTGTATTTCCATTTGAAGGGCTTCCATAACTACATCCTGTTATATATTGATCACTTTTATTTTGATATACTTCTTTGTTCGCTCCAGTAAAATTAGTATTACCTAACTTTCCATATTTACTTTGGCTTAAGTATGCCACTGCCCCCCATTCACTGTTCTTCATCATATGGGTATCTGTTGTACTATTAAAACCATACCTGTTTCCTGCATCATTCATTTTTTGTGATACTGTAAAAGCATTACTTACATTTATATTCCTCCAACTTGTCACATTTGGTTTTATCATAGCATCTAATTCTGTAGTATTGTTTTCACCTGCACTTGGATTACTACTACTTGTCTCAAACTTTCCTACCCAGATTCCAGAAAGTTCTTCATCACCAAACGTAAAGGCATCTGGGGTATACCAACTATTATTACTTATCCCATTACTTACTATATATTTTGCAGTTCCTCTATCTTTTGTATCTACATCAACAAACTTTACATCTATCTCTCCTGGCAAGGATTGTGTTGGAGTACTATCTAAATATTCCCCTTGCTTTCCATAATAATTAGTACCATCAACACTACCTATTGTATAACTGTATCTTGGTATCCATACCCACATTGTCTCTATATCATTCATATTTATTACTGTTCCTGTAGATGCACTTAAATAATTATCTCTTGTATCACTACTAACAGTTACAGCATTTGCCCATTGTCCACTATCATAATTATACCAATAATTAGTACTAGAATCTGCTTTTACCCAGTTACTTCCATTATATGTTACTGCTATCATTCCATCATCTAACTCTGGAGCATTTGGACTATTTTGTTTTCTATCATAACTTGTTACTACTATTTTACTTTGATATAGTTTTCCTTGAGCAGAGTTGTCTGCATCTTCATCTAACCACATCCATAAGGTATAGGTAGTATTATCACTTGGTTCTAATATTTGTTCATTCATTACATCAAATGTACCTGTTCCATAATTATTTACTTTAACTACACCACTATCATATCCTTTATCATTTGTAAGTCTCATCTTTAAATAACTATTACTTAAAGTATTATTACTATCTTCTTCTAAAGATACATGATAATAAGCATTTATATTACCAGTATTAGTTATTGTAAAAGTATAAGGTGTCGTCTTTAATCCCTCTCTATCTGTCATAGGAGCGATATTATCTAAGTTAATATTATTTCCTTCAGTAAAATCTACTTTTAGAATCCCTGCTGTTAAAGTTATCTTTTTATCTCCTTCTATAGTCATAGTAAGTAAAGCATAAGTTGTTCCTAGTAATGCTATTATACTTATTACTATTGTTACTATTACTAATACTATATACTTTTTTTTAGTCTTATCCATACTTACTCCCCATTCTTAGTTTCATAACCTGCTTTATCACATACTAAATGTGCCTTATACAAATACTCATTATTACTAGTTTTTTCTACTTCTACATAACTCTTAGTAGTATTACAATCATTTTCATTAACATCTTTTATCATATCAATATAATCTTCTATAACTAAAGCACTAAGTAATACTCTAGTATCATCTCCTACTTCTTTAGGTAGATAACTTCTATAGTCTGCAAAATAGTCTTTACTAGCTAGTATCATCATTTTTTCACTAGTATTATAATATTCTAAATTACTTGAAGTAATTAATCTATTAGCACTTACTAATACCATAGTTACTAATATTCCTATTATAGCTATAGAAATTAGCATTTCTATTAAAGTAAAACCTTTACTCATTTCTTTCTTCTTTTTCTTCTATTAGAAGTTGGTAATACTTTTTTCTCATCAAAATTAATTAAAATAATAGATATAATTGCCTCTATAAATATAGTAACAAAATATGTTCTCCAGAAAGCATCTACCATAGTCATTCTACTTATAAACAACATACTGATTAGGTTATCTATTAACATAGCAAAAATATATGTTGCAAGTATAGAAAGTTTATTACTATTAGTATTCATATATAAGTAATAATAAATGGTTAAGTTAACCATTTGACTAGCTAAATATCCAAATATCTCTCCTGTTACTGGTATATAATCTACATCTCTTTGTCCAAGTAGACTTGCTACTATTATAAATAATAACATTAAGCATGCAGAATAACTTATACCATTCATAGTCTCTTTATAACCATATTTTTTTGTTATAATATTTGCTATAAAGTATCTAAATGGATAAGCAAATATTGCTAAAGTTAAACTAGCTTTACCTATATTAAAATCAAACTTACCTAATACCCAACCTAGTATTGCTATAGCTGTCAATAAAAGGATATATACCCAACTAGATACCTCCTCACTTTTTATTACTTCTTTTCTAGCACTCCCTTTTGTCATATTAAACTCCTCCTATTCTTATAAAATTACTATAGCACAAAAAAAAGAAAAGCGAAAGACCTTTTCTTTTTTCTTTTTTATTTACAAGTATAGCCTGAATCTTCTGCTTCCTTTTTAGTATCTTCATAAGTTGCACTTTCGTCTGCAATACCATCTAAGCCATATTCTGATAGAGCATCATCACTTGCTTTTTCTAAATCAATTTCTAATGATACATTAAAGATATGTTTATTAGTATCATTATTAGTAGATAATTTAACACCATCTTTATTAGACTCTTCAAATTGTGTTTCCATCATAGATGCAAACATATCCCAATTATCAATAATAGTATCATCTGTAGCCTCACTATCAATGCTCATTTTAACATTACTAATTTTATCGTCTTTAAAAGTCATAGTTACTTCCTGACTCATTGTAAGGCCACTATCTTCTTCACTATTTGTACAAGTTAGAGTTTTTTCACTGTTGCCACATCCTGTTATTAGTAGTACTGATACTGTTAGAATACCAAACAATTTTACTCCTCTCACCTTTTTCACCTCCATCTACTTCTAGGATATGTTATATAGAGAAAAAAGGCAAGAAATATTTTTTTATTGTTGTACTATTTTACACTTAAGGCTTTAAAGCTGTTATAGGTATAATGTAAATACCTGTTTCTTCATCTTTCATAATAGCGCTAAAATTACCAACGATTATACACATAAATTTTGGCTTTTTAGATACGTTATTATAAAATTTTAACAAACTATCTTTCGCTTCTTCTATACTTCTATAGTTTAATTTTATTTCAACTGCAGCATATTCACCACTTTTAAATTCTAAAATAGCATCTACTTCATCTCCACTTGTATTATCTCTAAAATGATATAAATGTCCATCTAAGTAATCTATATATATTCTTAGATCTCTTTCTACTAAAGCTTCAAACATTAATCCAAAAGTATTAAAGTCATGCATTAACTTATCAACAGATAAATCTAGTAAGGCACAGGATAATGATGGATCTACTAGATGCCTTTTAGCAGACTTACCAATTCTTTTTGATGATCTATAATTAATACTATAAGCTTCTTGGTTTGATGTTAAATATAAAGAGTCTAATACTTTAATATAATCTGCAACTGTTTTTCTATTTTCTACCAAATCACTTTCATTTTCATATTCTGCTATATCTTTTACTATAGTATCATAACCAATAGGTGATGATTCATTTCTTGCTAAAGATTTTAATATCATTCTCATTTTATTAGAATCTCTCTTATGGTCTTTTCTTTCATGTATGTCTTTATTTATGACATTTTCAATATAATTACTTGGTATTAAATCAATATTTTCTTTACTAACTTCTAAATTCTCTGGCCAACCACCTCTAATAATTAATTCAGCTATTTCATTAAGCTCATATTTTTTTACTGACTTTCCTACATCTTTATTATTTAACATATCTAAAAGACTTATTTCACCACTTGAATCACCTGATTCGTAAAGACTCATTGGATACATTTTTAAGGGGGCAATTCTACCAACTCCAGAATGAAAAACTTCCTCTTCTTTTTCTTCTTTAGTAAGAGTAGTAGATCCAGTCAAAATAAATTTTCCTTTATTATGATCACTATCGCATTCATGTCTTACAGCATCCCAAATACTAGGAACTATCTGCCATTCATCGATAAGTTGGGGCCTTAAATCTTCAAAAATATATTTTGGATTAGCATTAGCTAGATCCTTTTTATCTTTTTCAGTCATATAAACTACACTATTAGCATGATTTAGGGAAGTCCAAGTCTTACCACACCACTTAGGCCCTTCGATAGATACTGCACCAAAAACACTTAAATATTTAGTTAGCTTTTCATCTATTAATCTTTCTTTATAATTTTCTTTAGTTAAACTCATATTATCACCTTTCTTATATTGATATTATATAATAACATTGCCCACTTTTCAATAACTTTACTACCCACTTTTCCAAAATATAGTCATTTTAACTATGGCTTTAAAGCTGTTATAGGTATAATGTAAATACCTGTTTCTTCATCTTTTACTACTGCATCCCACAATCCACATATAATACATTTAAATTTAGTCTCCACTTTTACCTCATTAGAAAACTTTGTTAAACTTTCTTTAGCAGATTCTATTTCATTTGTACCTAATTTAATCTCAATCGCTCCAAATTCACCAGTAGGAAGCTCAACAATTGCATCAACTTCTACACCATTATTATTATTTCTATAATGATAAAGTTTTCCATCTAAACTCTCTATATATATTCTTAAATCTCTTTCTACTAAAGCTTCAAACATTAAACCAAAAGTTCTTATATCATTTTCTAATATTTTAGGTGTAATAGAAAGAACTGCACAAGCAAGTGATGGATCTGTAAAATGTCTTTTTGATGATTTTCCAACTCTTTCTTTAGACCTTAAATTAGTTGTATAAGCTTTTTGATTTTCAAGCAAATATAAATTTTCTAAAATATTTAAGTAATCTGTAATGGTATTTCTACTCACAGTGTATTCTTCATCTGTTGCTACCTCTTCAATATCTCTTATTAAGGTATTATTACTTACAACTGTACTTTCATTTCTCGCAAGTGACTTTAAAAGCATTCTCATTTTATTTTTATCTCTTAAAACTCCATCTTTTGAAATATCAGATTCTAAAACTGCATTTATATAACTTTGTGGTAGTATATGCAAATCATTATCATCAGTAGATAAATTTTCAGGCCAGCCACCTCTAACTATAAGTTTAGCAAGTCCTTCATAAGTTGGTTTTATCTTTACTGTTTTACATACTTTTTTTTCTTCGAACATATCAGTAAGTGATATTTCTCCAGTTGAATCTCCTGATTCGTAAAGACTCATAGAATACATTTTTAATCTATCTATTCTTCCTGCCCCAGAATGATGTATTTTACTTTTATCTCTAATAGTAGTAGATTCTGTTAAAATATATTTTCCTTTTATTTTATCCATATCACATCTATGTCTAACGGCATCCCATACAGCAGGTATTCTTCCCCACTCATCTATTAATTCGGGATAATCTTCACCAAGTATAAGGCCAACATCAATTTCTGCTTTCGCCCTTGTATTATAATTTTCTTCTGTCTCATCTAAATAAATGGCAGAATTACAATGATTTAGAGAAGTCCAAGTCTTACCACTCCATTTTGGACCTTCTATACTTAAAGCTCCAAATATTTTTAAATATCTATCAATTTTTTTGTCAATTAATCTTTCTTTATATCCTTCTTTTGTTAATGCCATATTATTTCACCTCACTAACATAATATCACATTTTATATCATTGTGCAACTTTCTTTAATTTTATTGTGCAGTTTTCTACTCTTTCATTGTGCAACTTTCTTAAATCAGACAATGCATTTTTCACTATTAATATTATTAAACTAATAAAGAAAGTTATACTTTCATTTTTTTAGAATAAGTTTTATTAGGTGAAGTACTATGAAGAAAGTATTAGTTATATTGTTATTATTTTTAATTCCTTTAAATGTTTTTTGTAAAGAAGATACTTTTGATACTGCTAAAAGTAGTATTGTAATGGATTTAGATAGTGGTAGAGTTTTATATGAAAATAATGCTGATGAAGAGAGATTAATCGCCTCAATTACAAAGATAATGACTTGTATTATTGCAATAGAACAAGGAGATTTAGATAGTGATGTTGAAGCAGGAGAAGAGATTCTAAAGATGTATGGGACTAGTATTTATTTAGAGTTAAATGAAAAGATGAAGTTAATTGATTTACTTTATGGTCTTATGCTTAGAAGTGGTAATGATGCTTCAGTTGTAATCGCTAAAGAAGTTGCAGGAACAGAAGAAAAATTTGTTGAAATGATGAATGAAAAAGCTAAAGAAATTGGTATGACTAATACTACTTTTAGTAATCCTCATGGTCTTGATGAAGAGACTAAGAACTACTCTACTGCAAGAGATATGGCAAAACTTTCAAGATATGCTTATAAGAATAAGACTTATAGAAAAATTATTGGAACTGAAGAGTACCGAGTAAAGACTGATAATAAAAGTTATCTTTGGTATAATAGAATGAAATTATTAGGAGATTATAAATACTGTACTGGTGGTAAAAATGGTTATACTCCTAGTGCTGGTAAAACACTTGTTACTACTCATAAGAAAGGTAATTTAAAAATAACTGTTGTTACTTTGTATGATAATGATGAATATAATAATCACGAAAGACTAGCAGAATATGCTTTTGATAATTATAGTAATTATGATATTGTTGATAAAAATGATTTTGATCTTGTTATTGATGATAATAAGTACTATGTAAATAAATCTTTTTCTTATCCTTTAACAGAGGAAGAAAAAAATAATGTAAAAGTTCTTGCAAGTATAGATGATTCAATAAAGAGTGGTAAAGTTGGTAATATAAATATTAGTATTAACAATAAGACATTAAAAAAGATTCCTCTTTATATAAAAGAAGAAAAGAAAAAGGAAAACTTCTTTACTAAGTTGTTTTCCTAAGTCTAAAGAAATTAATAGATGGTCTTGCATTAATTCTAACATCATAAGTATCTGTTCCTAGCCCTGATGTTATATAAAATTTTGTATTATTAATTTCATAATATGGATTTATATATTTAGAAGCATAGTCTTTATTGGCAAGATTAAGTAAATAAGGTATTCTAATCTCTCCTAAATGAGAATGTCCTGCTAAAGCTAAATCAACTGGATATATTTCTACAAATTCATCTATATAATCTGGTTTATGAAACATTGTTATAGTATAGATAGCCTCATTATAATTAGTAAAAGCTTTATCATAATTAATTACTTCATTATTAGTATTTAAGCCTACTAACATAATAGGTTCATTAGACTCATTATAGATAAGTTCATTACTATCATCTAATACAGTAAAACCACAATCTAACAATATTGATAAAGCCTCATCATTATCACTTTCTCCTAAGACTGCATATTTACCTAGTGTTGCATCCAGCTTCTTTAACTCTTTTACTAATTTCTTCCTATTTCCTGGAGTTAAATCTTCATCACTCAATAGGTCTCCTGTAAATAAAATTAAATCAGGATTTCTTTTGGTAATAGCATTAACTACATCTTTTAGTAAGTCATTATTATTATAATGTAAATCTCCAAACTGAATAACTTTAAGACCACTAAATGATTCTGGTAATTTATTATTAACAATTGCTTCTTCATTAACCATTAAAGAAGTAGTACCGATTGTAGTGATGTAAAAAAATGTAAAAAAGACAAGTAAAAAGATTATAATAATAGATATTACTATTCTCTTAACTATCTTTTTTACTCTTTCAGTTTGTTTTTCTCTATCTATATCTTTTTGTTTATCTTTATTTAATTCAATTCTACTATTCATTACTTATCCCTCTATAATAAGTATATAGGAAAATAGATTTTTTTTAAAGTATTATCTTACTTTCTCTATTTCTTCTTTTAAGTCTTCATAAGTCATACTACCAAAAGATGTAAATGCGATATTACCGTTAGAGTTTATTATATAAGTATTAGGATATGTTGTTATATAGTACTTATCAAACAATTTATCATTAGCATTTAGTGATGTAAAGGTATAATTATTTTCTTTTAAGAAATCTATTATGTCATCTTTAGGATTACGAGAGGTATTAGCAATTCCTAATATAATAACATCATCTTTGTTTTGGTTATAGTCATTATATAGCTTTTCGATATGAGGTAGTTCATCTAAACATGAAAAACAATCTATGGCATAAAAATGTAAAATGATAGTTTTACCTATATAATCATCTAAAGTATGAGTGTTACCCTCTTGATCTTTTAAAGTAAAGTTAATTGGTGTCGCTAGTTCTACTTTACCTGTACTTTTTACAGGCTCTTTATCTTTAGTAGACTCCATGGTAAAACCGGTATAAGATACGTAACAACCCATACCTATAATGATAATCGCTCCTATCTTAACAATATAGTTTAAGATATTTTGTCTTCTTTTAATAATATTTAAGACTTTAGTAGTAAATAGTCCTAAAATAATAAATGGTAATAAGAATCCTATAGCATAAACCAATACAAATAAATTTCCTATTAAAGCCGTACTTGCTGTACTAGCCATTATTAAAGTTGATGATAAAGCTGGTCCTACACAAGGAGTCCAGGCAAAGGAAAATAGAAAGCCCATAAGGAAAGCGGTTTTCTTACTCATCTTATTGGGATTAAAGTTTATCTTTAATTTCTTTTCTTTATTTAGAAAATCTACTTTTATTATACCTAACTGGAATAGTCCTAATATTACTATTAAGATTCCCCCTATTTCTAGGAATATTTTTCTATTGTCTTTAAAGAATAAACCTAGTCCTGTAAAAGATAAACCTAAGATGAAGAAAGACATGGATATTCCTAAGATAAAGAATAAGGTGTAAATTAGAACTATTTTCTTTTTATAAGTAACATTACCCTTTTCATCTACCTCTTTTGCATTAGTAGCAAGATAACCCATATATAAAGGTATTAGGGGAATAACACATGGTGAGAAAAATGATATTATCCCTTCTAAAAATATTCCTAATATTTGAATTAATTCATTCATTAAATCACTCTCCTAGAAGATTCTAACAAAAAATAGAGTATATTACAACTCTAATTTTCTTTTGTATTTAATATAGCAAGAAAAGCATCAGGAGGTACTTCTACACTACCTATTTGTTTCATCTTCTTTTTACCTTCTTTTTGTTTTTCAAGTAGTTTTTTCTTACGAGTAATATCTCCTCCATAACATTTTGCAAGGACATCTTTTCTTAAGGCCTTAATATCAGTTCTTGCAATTACCTTATTACCAATAGATGCTTGAACTGGTACTTCAAAAAGTTGTCTAGGTATTACTTCTTTTAGTCTATGAACTATTAATTTACCTCTATTATAAGCAAAGTCTTTATGAACAATAACACTTAAAGCATCTACTACTTCACCGTTTAATAAGATATCTAATTTTACTAAGTCACTAGGCTCATATCCTATTACTTCATAATCAAAAGAAGCATAACCTTTGGTAATTGATTTTAACTTATCAAAGAAATCATAGACTATTTCGGATAGTGGTAATTTATAGATAAGACAGACTCTTTCTTCATCTAGATAATTCATATTAATAAAAGTTCCCCTTTTATCTTGACATAGTTCCATTAAAGGACCAATATAATCTTTTGGAGTATAAATTGAGGTCTTAACAAATGGTTCTTTGATTTCTTTTATCTTAACTTTAGGGGGCATTTTATTAGGAGCATCAACGGAAATATTAGAACCATCAGTAAGGGTTACTTCATAAATAACTGAAGGAGTGGTTGCGACTACATCGATATCAAATTCACGTTTAATACGTTCTATTGTTACTTCCATGTGTAATAATCCTAAAAAGCCCGTTCTAAAACCAAAACCTAAGGCAACTGATGTTTCTGGTTCAAAGATAAGAGCAGCATCATTTAGTTTTAACTTAGCAAGGGCTTCTCTTAAATCCTCAAACTGGTTAGTTTCAAGAGGATAAAGACCACAGTAAACAACACTTTTTAACTTTTTATATCCTGGTAATGCTTCTATCTTTTCTTTAGTAGAATTTAATGTAATAGTATCACCAACATGAACATCACTAATACTTTTAATAGAAGCATAGATATACCCTACTTCTCCTGTATTTAGAGAATTAACTTCTACTTCTTTAGGAGTATTTTTTAAAATTGATAACACTTCATAACTTGCTTTACTTTCTAACATATAAATAGTATCACCTTTTTTGACACTACCATTAAAGATACGAACTGCTGTTAAAACTCCACGATAAGAATCATAAATACTATCGAAGATTAATCCTTGTAAAGGTTTATCACTACTACCTTTAGGAGCAGGAATTTTTGTTATAATAGCATCTAATAATTCTTTTATACCCTCACCTGTTTTGGCACTAGTTAAAATAATTTCTTCTTCATCGAATCCTAAATTAGTAAGTTCTTCTGTTACTTTAGGAATATCAGAACTAGGTAAATCTATTTTATTAATAACAGGAATAATAGTTAATTTATTATCAAGAGCAAGATAAAGGTTGGCAAGAGTTTGTGCTTCTATTCCTTGTGTTGCATCTACTACTAAAATAGCACCTTCACAAGAAGCAAGAGAACGATTAACTTCATATGAAAAATCAACATGACCTGGTGTATCTATTAAATTTAATAAGTATGTTTCATTATTATATAAATAATTAATAGATACAGCATTTAATTTAATAGTAATGCCACGTTCTCTTTCTATATCCATAGAGTCTAACAACTGCTCTTTCATTTCTCTTTCCGTAACTGCTTTAGTCTCTTCTAAAATTCTATCTGCTAAAGTACTTTTTCCATGATCTATATGAGCGATTATTGAAAAATTACGAATGTTTTCTTGTTTCATCAACTTCACCTACTTAAAAATATAGTAACATAGTTACTATATTATCATATTTTTACTAGTTTTTTAACTCTTCTATTTCTTTTTTAGATAAACCTGTTGTTTTAATAATATCCTTAATAGATAAATTCATCTTTAACATATTCCTTTGCTTTCTGTTTCCATTCCCATTCTTTGTGTTTTTCATAATCGTATACACCTATTATTCCTAAATTATCTGATAGTTTTTTTATCTCTTCTTTCGCTTCCATTAATCCTTCAACTCCTTCACTAATCTTTTCTATATCTTCTCTTTTGGTTAAAGTTAATAAAGTTATAGCCCTCTCAAACTCACTTAACTCATCATTATTATAATATTTTTCACGGAATTTTAAAAGATTAATATTGTATATTATAAGATTTTCTGAAAGCACAATTCCTCGTTCTGGATCCATTAATACAAACTTTATTATATCTCTATCATCATAATTTTCTCCACTAAAGTTCGCTTCAGTCTTTCCTTTTAAAATGTAATCAATATTCCTATTTATTAATCCTTTATAATAACTAGCATTCATTTCTAAATTGACTACATTTCTTTCAACTCTAACAATTATATCTGTAACTTTTTTCTTTTCTTTAGCATTACTAACAGGTAAAGTTGTATTTTCCAGATGCATATTATTTCTTTATCAATACCTAAGAAATGTTCTAATATTATGATTAAAAATTCACGACTTTCCATAATCAAATTCTTAAAGACAACATCTTCTGTTGCAGGTAATACTTCTCCTTTTCTTATAAGTTCTTCTCTTATTTTTATCGCTTCTTTTAAATTTATCATTTTTTCTAATAGTTCTTCATTATATCCTGTGTACATTACAATTTCTCCTTTCTTAATTACATACTTTTCGAAAAGTGATTTAACTCTAACATAACAAGAGAATTAAATCAAAAAAGAGGAAATTGCAAATTCAAGACAAAAACAGGTGCAAAATTACTTCAAAACACCTGTTTTCTTCAATATTGACTGATAAATTGTCTTGAATTTTAAAAATTCATATAAATTTTATTTTTTAAGATGATACTGCTTCATTCAACATCTCAAAGAAAGTATTCATACCTTTATTAAAAATATCTCCTATTAACTCTGATAAATTAAGTCCTAGTTCTGATACTTTATTATCATAATTAACTTTATCTTTATTAAGATAGTCTTTTATCGTAACATCCTTACCAGCTTCTATATCTTCTTCATATTCTTTTATTTGTTCTTCAGTTAACATGTTTTCTCTATTTCTTGTATACTCATTATAACCAGATGCTTGCATAAAATATAGAACAAAGAAAAGAAATACTAATATTAGAACAATAAGTCTTGCTAAATTAGTTTTGGTCACTTTTTATCACCTCTGTTAGCACTTCACTTAAAACTAAAAGGGTTTCATAGACTTCATCTATAGTATTTTCCGGTCCTCCTACTTCTATTAAAATTGTTCTATTAGAGAAGTCTTGGTTATAAATACCATTTACTCCTTCTCCTTCTTTTTCATATATTCCTTTAGAAAGCCCTGGTATTTTAGCATTTATCATCTCACTTATTTTCGTACTGAAATCTAAATTTCCTTGATAATTAGGATTTTCTAATCCTACTAAAAACATTACTTTAGCATAATTTTTATCATTATAAGTTAGCGTTGTCTTATCATGAGATAAGGAATCTCTATGTAAGTCTATAAAATATATTAAACTAGGATAGTTCTCTTTCGCTTGTTCCATTAAGACTCTACTAGCAGTATAACTTCCAGCATAATTAAGTCCTAAACTACTTCTAATACTACTTATTGTTTGTTCTTCTATTAAGACACTAAAACCATCATCTTCTAACTTTTCTTTTAAAATATAATCAGATAATTTAACTGTTGGCATAACACTATACTCTGCAAAGGATGAGGGTTTGTATTCTTCTGTATCATGAGAATTATATAAATAAATAGTAGGTTCTTTTTCATTAACAACATCTTCATTACTTACTTTCTTAACTTCTTTCTCTTCTACATTTACTTTTTTAGTTAACCCTTTAAAATTAGTATCTAATATTGAAAGAGGATTACTTAAATCTAAATCTATTAGTTTAGTCATAATTTGATGAAAGTAACTATAATTAGATTTACTATTAACAATAAAGGGATTATTATTTTCTATTAAAAAGTTTACTAAATCACTATTTTGATATGGTAAATTATACTTAGATAATGCTTTAATAGTTAGGATAAACGAAGAAAAAATCATAATAAAAAATAGAATGATTTTAGGTTTTATTTTCTTAGTTTTTTTATTCTTTGATATAAACTTTTTCTTCATAAGAAATCTCCTTTACTACATAGTAATAAAAGAGTTATTAAAATTATGTCGAATTAGTTTAATTCTAGACTTTTATTTAAAGCTTTAGATAAAAGAAGACTTAACTTCTCTATAACAAAGTCTATTTCTTTAGGTGTTACTAATAGATTATAGCCTAGAGGAGTTAAGACTTCTGTGATTAAGGTCTTAATTTCTTCTTCTGATAAATTGCCTATTAGACCCATAACTTCTTCTCTTTCTTCTTTATTTAATGTTTTATCATGACTTTTATAATCTCTACTACTTGGAGGGACTAACTTTAATTTACTATTATTAATATTTTCTTTTTCATAAGAGAAGTGTCTAAAGATATAATTAATAGTATTACTAACTATAGTTGTTGCATCTACAACTGTTGGTATACCAATAGCGATTGCAGGAATGCCTAGAGTTTCTTTACTAATTTCAAATCTATTATTTAAAAGGCCACTACCTGGATGTATACCTGTATCTGTTATTTGGATTGTTTTATTAATACGTTCAAGACTTGAAGCAGCAAGGGCATCTATTACAATTAGAAAGTCTGGCTTTGTTTTTTCTATTACTCCTTCTATTATTTCTTTAGTCTCAATCCCTGTTGTACCCATAACGCCTGGTACTAGTGATGAAATAACTCTATATTTATTATCTAATGGTAGACCTAACTCTACTATCTGTCTTGTTATTTTAATAGAGTCAACAGTTAATGGTCCTAGAGCATCTGGAGTTGCTTTTCTATTACCTAGTCCTACTATTAAAACACTATAATTATCTTTAATATTAATGCTCTTTAATAAGTCTTTTAAAGATTTAATTGTGACATCTAATAAATTATTAAAATTATCTTCATCAGTTACATCTTCAAAATAGATAGTCTTATAGATTCCTTCTTTTTTAGAAATTAGTTTTGCACTATCCTTATCTAGAGTAATAGTTTCTACTTTAATATTCTTATATAATTCTTCTTCCTTGTTATATTCTTTAAAGTTATTAAGATGTTCAACTATTAAGTCTGTTCTGATTCTATATTTACTTAAATCAACTTCATGCATATAAATCACTATTTCCTTTCTGTTTATATTATTAACAAAAAGTACAAAAATATTTGCAAAATAGTACATTATTTGTTAAAATTAGATTGCTTACAAGAAGAGAGGTGAAAAACATGCCAAATATTAGAAGTGCTAAGAAAAGAGTACGCAGTAACGCAAGAAAAAGGGATGTTAATACTTTAGTTAATTCTAGTATGAGAACTGCTGTTAAAAATTGTGAGAAGGCAGTAAGTGCTGGTAATAAAGAAGAAGCATCTAATAAATTAAATATTGCATTACAAAGAGTTGATAAAGCTTGTACTAGTGGATTAGTTCATAAGAATAAAGCTGCTAGATTAAAATCAAGACTTACTAAAGCAGTTAATGCTATGGAATAATAAAAGAAATGTGGATAGTGTACACGCACATTTCTTTTATTATTTTTTAAAAAGTATGAATTTTAAAAATTCAAGCCATTTTTAAGGTGAATTTTAGCGTTTTTAGCTCTTTTTGCCTAATTTTCAACCTGTTTTTGTTCTGAATTTTGAAAATTCACTTTTTGCAAAGATAAAAACTATCTGTTATATTGATAGCGAAAGGAAAAAAGTTTATTATGAAATAGGTATACATTATGCCGACTTTCTTTCATTATCATTGTTTTTGGGTACTTTTAGGAAATGAATCACTCCTTTTTAAAATCATAATAAACAAAGTTCCTTTCAAAGTTCATCTCCCATAAAAAGACTAGAAACCTCCAAATTCTAGTCTTTTTCTAATCTATCTAAAGTTATCTCTTTAAAAGCATTATTTTTAATGTCATTTAAAATAATGCTAGATACTCTTTCATAATCAGTAATATTACCTTTAGTAACACATCCTCTTTTCTTTGCAATTTCTTCCATTATTTCTATATTAGTTATATTCTCTACTTTGATATTATAACGACTTTCTAACTTTTCTTTATATAGTTTAGTTAGGATATCTATAGCAAATAAGGCTAAATCTTCTTTATTAAGTATTTCTTCTTTAATAGATGAGAATATAGCAAGTATCCTTGCTTCTTCTTGATTTTCAAGTTTAGGCCACAAGATTCCAGGTGAATCTAATAAATCTATATCTTTATTAATTCTAATCCAAGAAAGACTTTTAGTAAAACCAGGCTTATTACCTACACCTGCTGCTTTCTTACCTACTAATCTATTAATTAAGGTACTCTTTCCAACATTAGGTATACCTATAATTAAGGCTCTTAAGTTACGAGGTTTTAGACCTTTAGATTTTCTTTTTTCATTAAGTTCTTTACTAACACTTTCACTTAGTTCTAAAATTTTCTTAACATTTTTATTATTAGTAAGATCCACTGCTACCACCTTATAACCTAAACTTTCATAATAACTAATAAATTTATCAGTTTCTAATTTATCACATAAATCATATTTAGTCATAATTAATATTCTAGGTTTGTCTTTAATTAAGTCATCAATATCTTTAATCTTAGAAGATATAGGCATTCTTGCATCTATTACTTCATAGATTATATCTATTAAATTAATCTTTTCTCTTATTTCTCTTTTAGTCTTAGCCATATGGCCTGGATACCATTGAATTGGATTATTATTCATTTTCATCACTTCCTCATAAATCTATTATATTATATCACGTTTTTACTCAAAGAAAAAAGTAGATATAAATCTACTCTATAAATTGTAATTTATATAATAGCATTTTCCATTGATTTTTCTTTTGTAACTTTTTCACCTAAATAATTAGCAAGCTTT
>CALVJB010000017.1 GCA_944332025.1 uncultured Bacilli bacterium | reverse complement strand
AAAATTTTATTTTTCCTCCTTCCTCCATCTTTTATACAAGTCTCCCATCTATATACAATGTATCATAATAGATAAATGATGTCAAGATAAAAAGAGCAGTTAAATAGCTGCCCTATACATTTTCTCACTTCTATTACTAACTACCTAGAGTTAGGACGAACGGATCTGATTTTACACCTGTTCCTGAGGTTATCTCCACACTAGATTTTAGATTTATGGATGGCCGGACACCGTACGACCCGGTCGGAGTGCTGTAGTTCGCATTGCCACCGCTGTCCACGCGACGCACGTCAGACGTACTATATGGTGTTAAGGTCCAATAATTTATATTATTACCATATCTGGGAAATTGCCCTGCCATTAATTCTCCCATTCGAAGTAATCCTACTTTAGATTCTGTACTTGTAGCATACCCTGACATACTGATATCTGTATATTTGGCTAGTTTATAACTTGCACCACTTCCTACTCTTCCTAAATACCAAGTTGTACTATCTTCTATCATATCACTATATGTACTATCTACATAACTTGTTAGATATTCTCCATTTAAAAATGTTCCAATTGTATTTGTACTTGAAAATGTAGTTGTATCTCCAAATGCACTTGTTATAAATTCTCCGTTACTCTTTAATGGTTCGGCACTAACTATTTTTGTTCCTATTCCATTTTCATGGCTTACTATTCTATATAGATTATTCTCATCATTTCCAAATCTTACATACTCACCACTATATCTACTTGAAAGTAATGTACCTGATAGACTAGTATCATTATCTCCTTCTAAGCGATAGGGATTTTCTATTGTTCCATTACCATCTACAATACGAACGCTAGATTTTAGATTTATTGATGGCCGGACACCGTACGAATAGGTCGGAGCGTTGCAGTTCGCACCGCCACCGTTGCCCACGGAACGCACGTTAGACGAACTATATGGTGTTAAAGTCCACCAAATAAGTACATTATTTAAATAACCATTACCATAGGTTGTTCCTGTATAACTGGATTGATACTCATACATATTAAGTAATCCTACAGATGCCGTTACAGTTGCCTCTCCATTAGGTCTTGTTATACTTCCTAAACTAGTCGCATCAAGTGTCGCATCCCATACTGCATCTGTTACTATAAAGTCCCCATAATTTCTTAAATTACCTAAGAATCCATCTACTGTTGTATCATTTAACCACTCTTCCATATAACTTCCTTCAAATGCAGTATTACCACTTGCATTATAAGTAGTCGCACTTATATTCCATTGTGTTACTAACTTAGTAGTATTCGCTTCTTTATTAACAGATACTGCTCTCCATAATTTACCAGAGTACCAGATATAATTATTAGGCTCTTCCCCCGTTATAAATGTATCTACTCCGTCATCAAAGGTACTTCCATCTTTTCCTACCGTTGCTAGTACTACTTCACTTACTGGATCACCAGTATATTCTTCAAATAAATGCCCATTCTCTGGTAATGCTAAATCATTATAATCTAGTCCTACTCCTACCCCTAAAGTAATTGTTACACTACTACTAGATTTATTAAATACTCTAATACTATAGGTATTACTAGATCCACTTGCATCTGCTTGTTCTAAATTAATCCCTGTTGCAGCAGGTGGTGTATTTAATCCATCTCCTGTTAAGTAGCCTGCTTTTACTCCATCAGGAAGACTTCCTTCATAATAGAAATTAAATCTTGCTATTCTATTATTAGGATTACTTAATGTAACAGTAAATGTTTTAATAGTATTAGCATCTACTGTTAAAGTATTACTTTCAGTACCATCTACTTGTACTAAAGCTGTTAAATTACCTGTTACTATATTAATAGCATTATCTTTCTCTTTAGATACTGTAAACATAGCATATGAAAAGAAACCTCCAATTAGTAATAGAGAGATAATACCTACTACTAATATATAAAACTTAGATATATCTGCTTTCATGAATTGTTTCATCTTATATTTCATAGACTCACCTTATCCTTATATAAAAATAATAACACAATCTGTGTTATTATTAAAGGTATTTTTAACTCAATATGTCAATCAAAATAATCTATTAGCATAGCTTTCTTAACTCTTTTTAAAGTACTATTAGCTTTTTCATTAGCTTTCTTACTACCTTCTTTTAGAATATTATATACAAGATCAACATTTTCTTCATAATACTTTCTTTTTTCTCTTATAGGTCTTAGAGTATCTTCTATAACATCATATAAAAACCTTTTTACTTTAACATCACCTAAACCACCTTTTTCATAATGAGATTTTAGTTCATCAAGATTCTTATATTCAGGTAAATACTTCTTAAAATGTTCATCTGTTGATAGAGCCTCTAAATATATAAATACTGGATTATCTTTAGTATTACCAGGATCTTCTACTCTTAAATGATTAGGATCTGTATACATACTCATAACTTTTTTCTTAACTGTTTCACTATCATCTTTTAAGTATATACAATTACCTAGAGACTTACTCATCTTAGCTTTACCATCTGTACCTGGTAATCTTCTACAAACTTCGTTATCAGGAATCATCGCTTTAGGCTCTACTAGTGTTTCTCCATAAATATTATTAAAACTTCTAACTATCTCTCTTGCTTGTTCTAACATAGGTAATTGATCATCTCCAACAGGAACAATAGTTGCATCAAATGCTGTTATATCTGCTGTTTGACTAATAGGATAATTTAAAAAACCTACTGGAATACTACTACCAAATTCTTTTTGTTTTATTTCACTTTTAACTGTAGGATTTCTCTCTAACCTTGCAAGTGTTACTAAGTTCATATAGTACATTGTAAGTTCTGGTAGGGCACTTATCATACTTTGAATAAATATTGTTACTTTTGATGGATCTAAACCTACTGATAAATAATCAAGCACTACTCCTAAAACACTATCTCTAACTTTCTTAGGATTATTAAAATTATCAGTCAAAGCTTGAGTATCAGCGATAAATACATACATCTCATCAAACTCACCTTCATCTTGAAGTTTTACTCTATTTTTTAGTGAACCTACATAATGACCTAAATGTAAATTACCTGTAGGTCTATCACCTGTTAAAATAATTTTTTTCATTTTCTCACATCCTTGCGTTTTCATTAGAATTTATTATAACATTTAATAAATATATCTGCAAACTGTAAAAGATGCCTTTAAAGCATCCTTATACAGTTTTATCTAATATAACAGAGTAATAAATAGTATCTTGAGCTATTTTATAGTAAATACCTATACTTCCACTATTATCAATATATAATTTATAATCAATAACATCATCAACTGTATAATTTGAATTAGCATCAGTGTTCATTTGATTAATATTTTCTTCAATAGCAGACATTATTTCATCATCTGTAATAGAGTACTTTTCTTTAATATAATCTTCTGTTAAAGCTGTTTCACTTTTTACATCATAGTAGTAAACATCTACTTCTTCATTATTAGTATTTAAACACAAATTACTTTCTCCAGATACTAAAGAAAATGCTAATAGATCATCACTATCATAAGTTATAAGTCTACTTTGTGTCATAATACTACGCATATAAATATCAGAAACTAAAGAACATTCGGGACTAGACATATCAGTAGAGTTTAAACTTCTATTATAATAATCATTTATTTTAGTATTTATACTATTTAATATCTCATCAAGAGCTTCTGTAGAAATATCACTCTCTACACTATCATATTCTCTCATACCATAACCACAGTCAACATCTTCCCTACATATTTCTAAAGGTTTATAATCAATTACTAAATGTTCTACATTATTATTATGTTGTTTATCTCCTTCAACAGAAGGAAGATAAACAACATTATATACAATTATACCTAATAGTACCAAAATAATGATACTAATAACTAGGATAATAATAATTCTTAATCTTTGACTCATAAAACCTCCTTTTAATTATTAGGACATGCACTCTTACAGTCCGCCGCACTACTGCTTGTTGATAGGCATCCTTTATGAATATATTTAAATGTATGCCCATATTTAGAAATAGGTTCTACCATTACATAAAAACCATTTTGAAGTTCAGCATATACTTCTACTTGTTTAGGATAAGTTAACTGAACAGCACAGTTATACTCATTTGCACTAGTATCAGCACAACTTGTTGTTTGCCGCCAGTGGATATTAGTTTTACCTCTTCGACACAAATATAATTTTTGAGTTTGTTGAATTTTTATACTTGCAGATAATACATAAGAGTAGTTACCAGCATTATCTATAACACGATATTTAGCGTCCTGACTCTTCGTTAAAGTATAACTTGCAACATTACTTTCTTTATGCCAAGAACCAGTTGTATTATATTGTACTTCTTTAACACCACTAGTAGCATCAGATGCTTGGAATCTTCTAACAACATTACCTGCTGCACTCAGTGATACAGAAACATTAGAAGAAGATACCGCTCCGTTAATATTTTTTGAAGTATCACTAGCAACATCATAAGCATAAGCTAATCGTGGTTTTGTTTTATCAATTTTAACTGTCTGATTAGCAGGACAATTAGCAGAGTTACCTGCAGCATCATAAACTGTTCCTGCACTTCTATTAGTCCAACTTCCTTCTTGGCTTATTTTCCAATAAACGTTACCATTATCATCATAAGTTCTATTATCTCTATCACTTACTTTAGCACATCCACTTCCTCCTGTATCACTACATGTTCCTTTTAAAGTTATATTGGTATTCTTCCAAGAAGAAGATCCTCCACTACTTACACAAGTAGGTGCTGTCTTATCTATATAATATACTTGATCACTGAAACAGTCTCTATAATTACCAGCATCATCATAAACTCTTACTTTTATATATATTTTTCCTGTACCTGTTGTTGAAGCAGTCTTAGTACTAGTATTATATGAACCTCTATTAGTTAAAGAACTTGCCGATGAACCAGTATACCATTCCCATTTAGATGTATCGCTTGTAAAGCCAAAAGTAAGAGTTACATCTTTATTAGTCCATCTTTTTTGATCTACTGAAGCAGAGATGGTTGGACATGATGGTGCTTCAGAATCTAATTGTACTGACTGAGTAGGACAAACATCACTATTACCAGCTTCATCATATACCGTTCCTGGACTTCCTGAAACCGTACCAGAACTTGAATTAAATACTTTTGATACTGTTGAAGATGTACAGCCACTTCCACCTGTATCTCTACATTTACCTTTGAAAGTTACTTTATTACCACTAATAATTGGTGAATCACTACTAGTAGTACAAACTGGATCAGTTTTATCTATCTTAACAGTTTGATCAGCAGGACAAATTCTGCTATTACCAGCTTTATCATAAACAGTTCCAGGAGATGCTGCAGTCGTATTAGTATTAGAACGATATGTCTTACTAGTATCACTTACACAACCACTTCCTCCTAAGTCTCCACATGTTCCTGTTATAGTAACATTTTGATTAGTCCATTCATCTGAACCACCATTACTTACGCAAAGAGGTGCTGTTTTATCTATATAATAAACACTTCCTTCAAAACAGTCTCTGTAGTTACCAGCTTCATCAAAAACTCTAATAAAAATAGCAGTTTCACCAGTTGATGAGATTGTTGCAGTTGTAGTAGATGTATCATATTCACCTCTATTGAATATAGTGCCTCCTTCCTTTCCTGAATAAAAACGCCAACTTTCTGTATCATTTGTAAAATCAAATGATAATGTTATGTTTTTATTTGTCCAAGTTCTAGTGCCAACTGTTGATGAAATACTAGGACAAGATGGAGGTTCTGTATCTACTTCCACCGACTGTGTAGGACAAACATCACTATTGCCAGCATTATCATATACTGTTCCTGGACTTCCTGAAACTCTACCAGAGCTAGGAATATTAAATGACTTGGATACTGTTGAAGATGTACAATTACTACCTCCACTATCAGTACATCTACCTTCAAAGGTTACTTGACTACTTCCTATAATTGGAGAATTACTACTGTTAACACATATTGGATCAGTTTTATCTATTTTAATTGTTCTATCAGCAGGACAAATTCTACTATTACCTGCATTATCATATACTGTTCCTGGTGATGCATACGTCGTATTAGTATTATTATAATATGTCTTTGAAGCATTACTACTACAGCCACTTCCTCCTGTATCACTACAAGTTCCTGTTATAGTAACATTTTGATTAGTCCAACTAGATGATCCTCCACTATTAGTACATGTTGGTGCAGTTCTATCTACTCTTACTGTTTGATTTGCTGGACAAACTGCACTATTACCTGCATTATCATATACTGTTCCTGGTGATGCTGTTGTTGTATTGGTATTTGAATCAATAACATTTGTAACATTACCTCTACAACCACTTCCTCCTGTATCACTACATCTTCCTATCAAAGTAACAGAACCATTAGTCCAACTATTGCTTCCACCACTGCTCTCACATGTTGGATCAGTTTTATCTATCTTAACAGTACGATTAGCAGGACAAACTCTACTATTTCCAGCATTATCATATACTGTTCCTGGTGATGCCGTTGTTGTATTAATATTTGAATCAAAGGTATTCGTAGTATTTCCTCTACAACCACTTCCGCCTGTATCACTACATATTCCTGTTATAGTAACATTTTGATTAGTCCAATTAGAAGACCCTCCACTAGAAGTACAAGTTGGAGCCGTTTTATCTATTTTAACTGTCTGGTCAGCAGGACAAGTTCTTATATTACCAGCATTATCTCTAACAATACCTGGTGACTGATTTGTCTTATTAGTGTTAGAATCAAAAGTATTTGTAGCATTACCTGTACAGCCACTTCCTCCATTATCATTACATGTTCCTATTAAAGTTATATTTTGATTAGTCCAATTATTTGAACCTCCACTACTTTCACATGATGGAGCGGTTTTATCTACTTTTACAGTTTGATTTGCTGGACAAACAGCACTGTTTCCGGCATTATCATATACTGTTCCTGGTGACTGATCAGTTAAATCAACATCTTCTGCAAAGTTTTTGCTTACATTACCTGTACAGCCACTTCCACCTGTATCACTACATCTACCAATAAGAGTTATAGTTGTATTACTCCAACTACTACTACCTCCACTAGAAGTACATGTTGGTGGATTTTTATCTATCTTAACTGTTTGATTAGCAGGACATGTTCTTACATTTCCAGCGTTATCACTTACGATACCTGGCGATTGATTAGTTTTATTAGTATTACTTGTAAAGTCTTTTGTTGCATCTCCAGTACAACCACTTCCACCTTCGTCACTACATGTTCCTTTTAAAGTAATATCTTCATTAGTCCACTTAGATGAACCTCCACTACTCTCACATGATGGAGCGGTTCTATCTACTTTTACTGTTTGATCTGCTGGACAAACAGTGCTATTTCCTGCTTTATCATAAACTGTTCCTGGAGATTGATTTGTTAGATTTGTATTAGAAGAAAAATCTTTCTCTACATTCTCAACACAACCACTTCCACCTTCGTCACTACATATTCCAACTAAAGTTACAGTAGTATTCTTCCATTCATCACTTCCACCAGTACTTTCACAAGTTGGATTTGTTTTATCTATATAATATTCATCTGTAGTCGCTATACATGAGTTTCCATCGTTATCATATACTACTAATCTATAACGATGTTTACCATCACTATCTATTGTTAATTTTTCATTGGCACCACCTAAATAATTATTTATAGGCTCATAGTTACCACCATTTACTCTTTCACTTAATTCCCATCTATATGTATTATCTGGTAATTTTATCGTTAAGTTTACATTTTTATTAGTCCATGTTTCTGATTTTACATTACTACTGAATTCTACTTCAGCACAGTCTATTCCTTTATATATTGAATATTTTCCAGACTTTCTACTAACTCTATTACCATTTATATCTATAGCATATCCAGTTATTCTATATAAGCCTTTTTCTGTTAAAGTTATAGTTATTTCTCCGCTATAGTTTAAATAACCAGTATCTTCATAATTCTCTCCATCTTTTTCAATTACATATCTATAACTAGCTACCCCTTCATTATCTGTAATATTCATTTTTACAGTGATAGGATCTGTTGATGATTCTTTATTTGGAGTGAATTTTATAACTGGGTTAGCTTCATCTTCGCTTGTTTGATATTCATTACATATTAATTCTGTAAAATACTGATAATCTCTATCTGTTATTTTTTGCACATAAACAATACTTCCCATAACATCACAGTCAGTTTCATCTCTATCTTTTATTGGATCTATATATGACTCATCAATTAATGTTTTTAATGTTACACTTTCAGTATCACCTATTTCTTCAGGTAATTTTTCTCTATAATCAGCAAAATATTCTTGACCAGCTAAGGTAAGCATATTTTCTTGACTTTTATAATAACTGTTATTGCCTCTATCAAGTATCGCTCTTACACTAAAATAAGCAACTGTTACTAATAATCCTAATATTATTATAGTTGCTAATAACTCTATTAACGTAAAACCCTTATCTTTTTTATTCATCATAACACATCCTCATATCATAATTATAAAACAAATTGTTAGAAAAGACCAATAATTTTTTTTATATTTACATGATATTATGAATTTTACCTGTAAATAGCCTATTTACTATTAGTTTTGTATTAACGGATAAATAAGATATTCATATTCATTTTCTATTTTTTTATATAAAAAAGAAGTCACCTAAACTCTTCTTTTTTTGTTTAATTTGGGCGACTTAAAACAAAATAAGATGGTAAAGAGAGTCAGATGACTTAGGAAATTTCTTTCCTATTACAAATATATAATAAAATTTAAAAAGTTACAAGTACGAGTTTTCGTAAACGTGCTCAAACCCTTTAATATCAACAAAAATTTATAATTATTTTTTTATTTTGAAAGGAACAAAACCAGATAAAACTAGTAATCCTATACAAAAATACATGAATTTTGGTAGGCTTCCTGTTAAGAAATAACCTATTAAAATTATAATTATTCTAGATATATTAACAAAAACTTCATTACCACATATATAAGTCATTTTATTAAGATTATTTCCTAATAAGTAATAGTTATTACTAGTTACAACTTTATAAAACTGTTGAATAAATCCTTCTATAAAGACTATAACTAGTATTATTTCAGTAGTTATATTTATTTTTAATAGATATACTATACATATTAATACTACACATAATAATAAATAGCTTTCTCTTTTTTCATCAATTTTCTTAGATAAAAAGTAAGTAAAGATAATACCTGCTATTCCTAGAAAGAAGTTAGCAACTCCTGCGAATGAATAAGTATTAGATACATAGATAAATATAAAGAAAAAAGCTTACTCATTACTATTGATGATTCTTTTAAGAAAATATGAAAGAGAGTTGTCTTAGGTATAGTCTTAAAATAAGTAATAATAGTATCTTTACTTCTAACTCTTCTTTTCTCTTTTAATTTAAATATATAGATAGTTGATATTATCATTAAAATACTAGAAGTAATAAATAATGGTATAATACTAAAATAATCAAGGATAAAAGCTGATACTAAAGATGCAACTATCTCGGCTATTTGTCCTATAATTATAAGTATTCCTACTTTCTTACCTATCTTATTATCAGTTAGAGTCTTAAATCCTAAAGTATGGTTTATATTCCAATATAGACATGTATATACAGAAAATAAAATAGCATTTATTATTAAATCTGTTACAGTATTAAGAAAAAATATTAATTGTAAATAAGTACCTAAAAAGAATAATACTGATATAACTATGTTTATTTTGTTACTTAATTTATAAGAATATCTAATAATAAATGGTTGATAAATTACATAAAAGATATAAACTACTAAAAGCCAAATTATTATTTCTGTTACAGAAAAACCTTCATTGTATAAATACAGTTAAAAGTACTTAAAAGGCTTTTAGCAATTGATGATAATAAAATATAGATTTTAGAATAGATAATGTTCTTATTTTTTTTCAATATCCATATTAATCTATTAGTTTATCAGTTCTTTTAATATCTTCTAAAATCTTACTAATTTTTACTATTCTTAAATCATCTTTATTATTTAATACTTCTTCTACTCTTTTATATTTATCTTTAGTACTATCTAAATAATAATAATCAAAGTTATTAATAGATGCAATTAATAAATTATCATCTGTTAGTAAAGAAGAAACTATATCTTTAATACTTATATTCTCTTTAGATAAAAGAGATTCTATAAAATCATTATTATCTTTTTGATACAAATATCTCTTAAAGATATTTTCAAGTAATAATTTTAAATAATTATTTCTATTAACATTGCTTGCTAAGTCCCTAGCTTTATACTTAGAAGTAAACTTTAAAGTATTACCTGTTTTTAAATAATCTATAATGGCATAGTCTCCTTGACCTTTCTTATAGACTTTATCACATATTACAATAGAAGTATGAAGATCTAAAACAGTATTTATATCTTTAAATAAAGGATTATCATCTTTAGTTATAGTTACATTTATTTTAGGACTACTAGAAAGTAATTCTAATTCATTAATTCTATCTTTTAGGTAATCTTTAATCTTTAGAGAATTAGTTTTAATATTATTAGTTGATTCTATATTTGTATAGATTGTATCTTCTTTATTAAGATTAGGCTTTATATTATTGGTTATATAATTACTAGTTAATAAATCATTTATTGTACTTTCATCATATAAAGTCTTTAGGATGTTTTTAGTATTAAATTCACTCTTAATATTAGGATTTAATAGTACTTCTATAATAAGACGTTCTATTTCTTGTAATTTAGAATTTTTTTCTTCTTTATAGTTAAAATAATCTTCTATTTTAATATCATTATAAGTAATATTAGGATACTTATTACATGGTTTATGATTTACTAAAAGAGAGATATCATCGATAAAAGCTAATTGAAATTTAATAATATTCTCTAATTCTTGTAATCTAGTTTTGTATTTTAAGATTATCTCATCTATTTCTTTAGTCATTTTAGTCTTATAACTTTTCTCAATATAACGCATATATTCATTTAAATCGTAATAGATACCTGCATTTTTTATAATTATTTTACATGTTTCTATTATATTATCTTTAGTTAAAACCAAATTAGGTAGATTACTAAAGCTTTGATCAAGAATCTCTATTTCTTTTTTATCTTTTATAATGGCATAATATTTACTATTATCTTCAAGAATATATTGAGCATAGACTAAATTATTTTTAGTTATATAAGTAGATTCTATTATTTGGTCATTTATCTTAGCGAAAAGAGAAAAGACTCTTTCTTCAGTTTTACCTTTTTTTAAATTAGTTGTAGTATCTATATATTTTAATAGAATAGTATTAATTTTAGTAATAAATAGATTTAATTTATTTATATCTTTAGTAGTCTTAAGTTCATTATAAAGAGGTATTATACTTTCTATTTCATATAGAGGAACCTCTTTATTGTTTAATTCTGTAATCTTTTGATTAGCTTTAATAATTAGATTATTATAATCTGTAAAAGTGGTATCTTTGGTTATAATAGATAGAACTATACTACTAAGTTCATAGAAATAATTACTTAGTTCGTTATATATTTTAGTAAGATTATCTAATTTTAAATTACTATTTTTATCTTTTTTTAGAGTTTCTATTTTTAAAGTAATATCTTTTTGATAATTATTATACTCTTCTAAGTTCTCTTTAGAAGTGATATCTTGAACTCTAACTAAGACTTGATTAAAATGTCCTAATAATTGATTAATTAAAGTTATCCATGCATTTATTTTTTCATCTAAAATAGATTGGTTTGAAGTATTAATGAACTCTTTTAAAGTACTCCTATTATCTTCTAGTTCTCTTAATAATTCTATATTAGTCACATTCACCACTCCCTATTCTATATGAATTATAGCAGAAAAAAAGCAATTAGTAAAATTATTTTACCATTGCTTCGCTATTAGTAGCAGTATTTGTGTTTTCTTCTATACTGATAGAACCATTAGTATTATAAACAAGATTAACATCTTCTCCATTAGCCATAGCTTCTACAGCTTGTTCTATCATCTTTGCATTATTGTCATAGTTATCGTTTGAAGTTGTATTTTCGGTACTTGACATTGTATCTGGTGTATAGCTATCATAAATATAATAGTTTTCATCTGTAGTTTCTTGTTCTACAGGTACTATTTCTATTTCTTCTGTTGGTTCTGATGTTTCTTGACTTAAATCATCTTCAGTATTTACATAATTACCATCTGATGCTGCTTCTCCTGGATCTGGTAGAGGAGTATATTCTTCCTCTCCTTCATAGCTTATGTCATCATCTATAGCATCTTCATTACCAATTAAATCTTCATCTAAAATTATATCTCCACTAGTTAAATCATCTTCATCTTCATTTGTTTCATCATCAGATGGAGTTTCATCTGTGACATTATCATCTGTAGGTGGATCTATTATAATTTCATCAGTATTTTCATTATCAGAGACATCATCATCAGGTTCTACTACGATTTCGTCTGTATAATCATCATCTGTATTATCTTCTTGGTCACTTGGAACTTCACCCTCTATAACTTCACTATAATCATTATCTTCTCCAAGACTTTCATCTGGCTTTTCTTCTTCATAAATATTATCATCTTGATTATTAGAATCACCATTATTAGAACCGGAATTTTGATCTGAATTATCTATAGATTCATTAGGATCTTGAAAACCTAAGATATCATCATTTGTACCACCTTGATTATTTGTACCACCTTGACCACTTGGTCTTCTAGAACTATTACTTGATGAGGAATTAGAACCTGAAGTGCTAGATCTATTTGAGCTACTATAATCATTAGAAGTATCATATGTAACACTTGTTGTTTCTTGTTTTGCTGCTTCTTCTTTCTTTTGTTCTTGTAAATTCTCATTAACAGCATTTTCAACAGTCTTATTAAATTCATCTAAATTATCTAAATCATTAATATTATCATCTACGGTGCTAGCAATTTTACTATTTGTAGCAGTAGGACCATTAGATCGATTTGAAAATAATTTAACACCACCAACGATAACAGCAGCTGATGCAACAATAGCGGTAACTCTTATTGCAAGTTTTTTAGTCTTAGGGTTCATTTGAGCTAGCTTTTCTTTTGCTCCATCTATAATTGAACTAACCTTTTCTTTTGCTCTAGAAATAAATCCTTTCTTTTCTTGAGTCTTAACAATATCATCTTTGGCATCCATAAACTCATCATAATCTATTTCATCATCAGGATTAGCTCTTCTAATGCGATCATATATTTCTTCAGCATCAGCACAATTAATATTAACTTTATCTAAATTATCAGTAAAAATATTATCTTTAGTTGTTCTTTTATATCCATTTTTATTAGCATAATTTAAAAATGCTTCTGTTATTTCTTCTTGTTCTGTTGTAAAGCTGTAACTGATTTCGCCTTTTCTATCTTTTACAACATAACAATATAACTTATATGGTAATCCATTCTTATCCTTTTCATTACAACAATAAAAACCTATAACTTTATCATTAAATTTTAAATAATTCATATTAATTCCCCCTATCTTGTATTACCTGTATAGGTATATCCTTGATTTAATAAATTAGTATCATTATAAGTACTCCACTTTATATCACTTGAACCACTACTTTGCAATGTTCTAGTTCTATAACTATAATAATTAACTGTGGCATAAACTGGTTTGCCATTTTTAGTACCTATTTTTTCTCTTCTTGAAAATAATTGTACTTCTCTTAAACAACTAGTATCAGTAGATGCACATTTAATGGCAGTATATCTTTTATTATTATAATCCCAGTCACTCCAACTACTCCATTCTGATAGCACTGGAGGCATTTCTTTTCTATACTCATACATTGTAGTAGAAATTGCTTGATTATTATTACTGTTGTTATTGTTGTTATTATTATTTGTATTAGGTACATAAGCATATGTATTATTTCTACTAGTATTAGTACTTGCAGTATCATTTGTAGGTTCAGTAATATCTACTTCCTTAGTTGGCTCTTCGCTATCTTCTTTTTGATCATTACTTTCCTCTTTACTACTATCTCTTTTACAAATATCATGTTCACAGTAGTCATATTCTCCTACTTTTGTTAATGTATAATCTTCTTTTTGATCACACACAAGATTAACTCTTAAAGTATAATCATCTGTATTCTTTGTTAATCTTATATAACTTTCAGTAACATTACATGCTTTACCATCTGCATCTGTAAAAGCCTCTAATAGATTAGAATTTATCATTTCTCTTAATGTCAACTCACTGACATCTCCTACTTCTGTTGGTAATTTATCTTTAGTAAAATAAGTATATGCAGCAGTCTCCATCAAAGCAATGTTTTGGTTAAATACTTTATCATAATTAGAATCTTCTTTAGCACTTTTACTATTATTAGGTGCAGTAAGCTTGCTAATAATAAAGATAATCAAAATTATAAAAATTATCACTACAATCGCTTTTAATAATATATCACGAAGTGGAAATCTCCCTTTTGCATTTTCTTCTGTGTACATAAACTTACCCCCTTTTCCTTAAGTTTGGGCATATTATACCACATTTTTTAAGGTTTGTCAAATTTCAGTCTTACAAGTGTACAACCGGGATTCATAAAATCTAGTTTATATTCTAACACACGTTTATCTTTTTGCAAATACTCTCTAACTGCTTTAGACAAGATTCCCTTACCAATACCATGAATGATAACAATATTTTCATATTTGAGTTTATAACAGTCATTAATAAATTCTCTAACTTTAAAAATAGCATAGTCTCTATCCATTCCATGTAAATCTATACTTGGATAACTAGATAATATCAACAAGATTCCTTCTTTCTAAAACAGCAGAAAGTTTAGGTATAGAAAAACGACCTCCTACTCTTAATGTAGACAATGCAGCGGTTAAATTTGCTAGACAACAAGTATCTAATAAAGAATAACCATGAGTTATAAAGTAAGTGAAAGCCCCATGAAAAATATCTCCTGCTCCTGTGGTATCAACTGCATCTACTTTAATACTAGGAATTATTTTATACTCTTCTTCTATTTTAGTAAAACAGCCCTTATCTTCTAATGTTATAACAACAGTATTATGAAAATCATTTACTAGTTTATCATGTATTTTGATTAAGCTTTCAACAGTACCATCATATTCAATCTTAGTATAGTCTAAAGCAAAGTTCTTTGAACAAACTAAATAATCTACATATGGACACAAATTAACTGTTCCAGGTTTACAAGTACCTGCGTCTATTATTTTGATTGCATCCTTATTATTAAGAAGTACTTTCTTACTCATTTCCTCTTCTTCACCATCTACTAATATAACATCATATGTATTATTATTTTCAAGACTACATTTAACTACATTACTATCTTTACTAGTTAAAATTGTCCTACTAGCATTAGTTATATTAGCGATAATAATACTAAGATCAGTATTAAAATTATCTATAAGCTCTAAATATGTTGTATCTACGTTAACACTATTAAATTCTGCCTTAATCATTTTTCCATAATAATCATTACCTGCTACTCCTTGAAAAGATACAGACTGATCCCATAATGCTAATAAGTAACCAGCATTACTAGCAGGACCACCTCCACAGTCTATATGTTTACCTACCCTTTGTTTAGTATTTTCTAAAGGATACTTATCCAATTTAAATGTTATGTCATATGAAGCATGACCTATTGTTAAATATTTCATATTATCACCAATATTAGTATAACAATTATTTTAAAAAAAATATATAAAAATAAAAGACTTGAGTGTAAATATCTGTTATACTTAGTTATGGAAGTGGTATTTATGAAGAAAAGAAAAGAAAGAAAAAAAATGACACGAAAACAATTGATTATACTTATAATAGTTACTATTATATTGGGAGTATTATGTTATTTTTTATCTACAGAAATAACTAAAGATATAATTGATCGTAAAACAATGGAAGAAAGATTTGCAAATGAAGATTTTTCCGATTTGAGAGAGCTTGATACAATAAGTAACATTACTCTACAAGATTTAATTAATAATTATAATGAGCTTAGTGATGATGATATTGATATTAATAATATTAGTGATAACGTAGTAGATATAAATGATATTAATATAGAATTTAGTATGAGTGGAGAGAATGTTAATATTATAAGTATTAATTTTAATAAAAAGAATAACAATGTAAAAAAACTAATTTCTGACATGGTAATAGCAAGTAATGACAATATTACAGAAGAGACAACTGATTTAATTTATGATAAAGTATTTGAAACATTGGGATTTACAAATGATGAAAATAGCGAAACATCAGAGTTTTTTCAATATCAGGGATTAGAATTTAGTTTAAAAGAATATAAAGAAAGTGATTATAAGTATAGTTTTAGGATAGGAAGAATTCTTGAAAAAGAACAAAGTACAGAAGAAACAACTGAAGAAGAGTGATGAAAAACATCACTCTTCTTTTATTGTAAAGTAATTTGAAATGGATTTTGTAAAGTGCCATCACCTGAAGTTATTATGACATTAGATTTAAGGTTGAAAGTTGGTTTTATTCCTAATTGATATTTTGCAGCAAGGTTATAACCAGAATGTCCTTCTTCAGCAATAGAACGAATATTAGTTGAATTAAATGGTGTTAAAGTATAATATCTTCTAAAATTATTGTCTTTTAAAGAAAATTGTCCAGCCATTAATTCTCCTAAACGAAGTAATCCTACTCTTGTTGTTGTACTATTTGTAGTACTTGCCATATCGACAGTTGTATATTTAGATAATTTATAGTTCTCCCCACTTTCTACATGTCCTATATACCATATTGTATTATCTTCTATCATATTAATTTCTTCAGTGGTTAAATAATTGCTATTATCTAGATATTCTCCATTTAAAAATGTTCCTATAGTAGTAGTTGCAGAATAATTAATATCTCCGTTATCAGAGAATGCTACATTTTTAAATTGTCCATTTTCCCTTAATGGTTCGGCACTTGTTATTTTGGTCAATCCTTCTGTTTCATGACTTACTATTCTGTATAAGTTATTATCACCTGTTCCAAATCTTATATATTCTCCACTGTATCTACTTGAAAGTAGGGTTCCTGATAAATCTGCGTCATTATCACCTTCTAAGCGATATGGATTATTTACAGTTCCATTACCATCTACGATACGAATGCTAGGTTTTAGATTTATTGATGGTCTAACACCACTTGCAAAAGATACTGTTACTGATTTATTTGTATCCTTACCATCAAATACTCTTATATTAGCATCATCTACTGGAGTAAGTGCCACCCAATATAAATTGTTATTTAGATAACCATCAACAGTCGTAGTTCCACTACAACTCTTAACATATTCATAATAACTTAATAATCCTACTGGATCTTCTACTATTGTGCCACCTTCATTTTCACTAGGTGGTTTGCTAGCATCACTCATTTTACTAGCATTCCACTTACTATCCATTTTTATAAATTTTTCTGGTTCTCTTAAATTACCTAAGAAGCCATCTACTGTAGTATCATTTAGCCACATTTCCATATGACTTCCTTCAAAAGCACTACTGTCATCATCGTATGGAATTGCACTTATATTCCACTCAGTTACTAATTTTACACTATTATCACTTGGATCTATACTAACCGCTCTCCATAATTTACCAGAATACCATATGTAATTATTAGGGTCTTCTCCTGTTATAAATGTTTGAGATTCATCATTTGTATTTATATTTTCTTCCGGTAAATTTCTTAATAAAACACTTGCTACACTTTTATCTCTTTCCTGATATACTTCTACTCTTAACTTACCACTAAATACTTGACCTGAATAATTACCATCTACATCACTAGTTATCCAAAGATTTAGACTATATGTATTTGTTCCTCCACCTTCTATAGTACCACTATCTAATACTCTATTAGGATTAGAACCAATACTAGTTAATAGAGTCGCTCCACTGTCTTCTCCATTCTTATTTAAGTTATACTTTAAGTACTTATCATCTATTCTTGTATCAGTATCACTTATAGTATTATCATCTAAATATATTATATAATCTACTGCTTTATTTCCATTATTCTTTAGTTCAAAAGTAGAAGGAGTTAACTGCATGCCATCGCTATCACTTAAACCTATGGCATTATCTAAACTTATTCCTTCACTTGTTTCATTTAATACTAGTTCTAACTCTCCTACTTTTACTACTTGATCAGATCCAGATAGTTGCGTAGAAAAGAAAGCGTAACTTATTGCAAGTACTAATATTAAGACTATTATTATACTTGTTATAATTACAGTTATCTTTTTATTTTTGCTATCATTCATATCTTACTCACTCCCATATTAATGTTTATATTAACGAATTAGTAAGCTTTTAAGTAGCGAAGGTAATTGCAAGACGGAAAGTATAACCAGCACTAATTCCACCATTAGCTCTAACATAAAAGAAAATTCCACTATTTAAGTCATCATAAAGTCCGCTCCGTAATAAATATAGACTTTGTTCATCTGTCATAACATTATAATCGCTATACCATCTTGATGTTTCCGATAAACTATGCGATAAACATTCAGTTCCATTACATGCAGTTAACACATCACTACTTGTATATTTGTCATAATATTTTGATTCTGGCATTGTTATAAAACCACTATTACCTGTCATATCATTATAATTTGCCATTACATATTCCCAGGCACTACCACTCATATCATAGATTCCATAGATTGTTCCTGTTGTACTGGCTCCTGTTCCATTTATGTCTTCATCATATGTATAATGGCATCCCCTATCTGTGTTTCCATTGCTTGGACTTCCATAACTACATCCTGATATATATTGATCTGATTTATTTTGATATATTTCTTTATTAGTACCTGTATAATTAGTATTTCCTAACTTTCCATATTTACTTTGAGAAAGATATGCCACTACTGCCCATTCACTGTTCTTCATCATATGGGTATCTATATCACTACTAAAGCCATATCTATTTCCTTCATCATTCATTTTTAAACTTACATTAAAGGCATTACTTACATTTATCGCACGCCAACTTGTTACATTTGGTTTTATCATTGCATCTAACTCTGTTGTATTTCCTCCTCCATATGTCACACTTGGATTACTACTACTTGTTTCAAACTTTCCTACCCAGATTCCACTTAATTCTTCATCACCAAACGTAAAGGCATCTGGGGTATACCAACTATTATCACTTATTCCATTAGTTACTATATATTTTGCAGTTCCTCTATCTTTTACATTTTCTGATACAAACTTTACATCTATCTCTCCTGGTAAAGCTTGTGTTGGTGTTGTATCTAAATATTCTCCTTGTTTTCCATAATAGTTTGTTCCATCAACACTTCCTATTGTATATGAATATCTTGGTATCCATACCCACATTGTCTCTATATCATCCATGCTTATTACTGTTCCTGTAGATGCACTTAAATAATTATCTCTTGTTGATGATGATACTGTCACTGCATTGGCCCATTGTCCATTATTATAATTATACCAATAATTAGTACTTTCATCTGCTTTTACCCAGTTACTTCCATTATATGTTACCGCTATCATTCCATCATCTAACTCTGGTACATTTGGACTATTTTGTTTTCTATCATAACTTGTTACTACTATTTTACTTTGATATATCTTACCCTGAGCAGAGTTGTCTGCATCTTTATCTAACCACATCCATAAGGTATAGGTAGTATTATCACTTGGTTCTAATATTTGTTCATTCATTACATCAAAAGTACCTGTTCCATAACTATTTACTTTAACTACTCCGCTATCATATCCCTTATCATTTGTAAGTCTCATCTTTAAATAACTATTACTTAAAGTATTATTACTATCTTCTTCTAAGGATACATGATAATAAGCATTTATATTACCAGTATTAGTTATAGTAAAAGTATATGGAGTTGTTTTAAGTCCTTGTTTATCTGTCATTGGAGCGATATTATCTAAGTTAATATTATTTCCTTCAGTAAAATCTACTTTTAAAATCCCTGCTGTTAAAGTTATCTTTTTATCTCCTTCTATAGTCATAGTAAGTAATGCATAAGTTGTTCCTAGTAATGCTATTATACTTATTGATATTACTATTACTGATATTATTATATATTTCTTTTTATTCATAAAAACTAACTCCTTTACTACTTAAAATGCCCAATTATATATGTTCCTATACTTCTTATTATCTATAGAAATTTTAACACATATAATCCTCAACAGCAAATATTTTTACACTATGAAAGAAAGTAATTATATTACTTAATCTACAAGTAAACTGCCTTTTATCCTTAAGCATAAAAACTGCCCCCTCAGGTAACATTTTGTAAACCCGAAGTTTTTAAAGATTGACGAATTAATTTACCCCAGAATTGACGATTTATTTTACCCTGATAAATTAAATTAGCCATATCTACTACTTCCTTTCTTATCTTTGTTAACTTAATATTATCATATTAAGCAAAGAAAAAACAATAACATATAGTTACTGTTTTACATTTATCTTATGCACGAGATACATATTTACCATCTTTAGTACTAACTAAGATATCTTCATCTTGTTTAATAAATAATGGCACTTGAATAGTCATACCTGTTTCAAGTTCTGCATTTTTCATCGCACCACTTGAAGTATTACCTTTAACTGCATCTTCTGTCTTAACTACTTTCATAACTACTTTATCTGGTAAAGATAATCCTAACATCTCACCTTCAAAGAAAGTAATTTCAACTTCTAAGTTTTCTTTTAAGTATTTAGCATCTTCTCCTATAACACTCTTATCAAGTTCTATTTGTTCATAGTCTGACATACTCATAAAATAATAAGTATCTCCCATACTATATAAGAATTGCATTGTCTTCTTAGAGATATGAGCAGTTTCTACTTTAACTCCTGCATTAAATGTCTTCTCTACAATAGAACCTGTTCTTAAGTTTTTCATCTTAGCTTTTACTATCGCTGCACCTTTACCTGGTTTAACATGTTGACTTTCAATTATGGTATAGATTCCTCCCTCAAATTGAATAGTCATACCTGGTTTAAAATCATTAGAATTAACCATTTTACTTACTCCTTTCTTATAGACTTAAAACAGTCATTAAATGACTGTTATATTACTATTTCTTCTCTTTATGAGTTGTGTGTTTACCACAGAATTTACAATATTTACTAATCTCCATTCTTCCTGGAGTATTATTTACATTTTTTTCTTCTCTATAATTCTCATTACCACAAACTGAGCATACAAAAGTCTTCTTTTGTCTATGTCCTAATTTCTTTGCCATACGTTTTCCCTCCTTTTTTCTCTAGTAATTTTATCAAAGATTTTAAAATCTAGCAACTATTTATTTAATTCTTTTAATAATTCAATAGTTTTTCTCATCTCCCCGTCATATTGAACCATCTCAATACCACCAAATTCATTTAAGAAATCATCTAATTCCATTTGGTAACGTTCAGCAAGTCTTTTAGCTTCTTCCATTGCTTCCTCTTCACTTACTTCAATCTTTTCCATATTCATAATCTCTTCAAGCATTAAACGATATAATACATTTTGATAAGCTTCTTTTTCTAATTGATCTCTTAAATCTTTTTCAGTAGATTTAGTAATTTGATAATATAAATCTAAACTAATTCCTTGCATAGCCATTTGTTGTTCTGCTCTTCTAAGTAATCTATCTGTTTCATCATCTACCATTTCTTCAGGAATATCAACTTCTACATTCTTAGATACTTCTTCAAGTAATTTATCGATATATTTATTTTCTTCTTCCATATCTTTATTAGCTTTTATATTAGCTTCTATTTCTTTTCTAAGGCTCTCTTCATCATTAACACCTTCAATACCAAGATCGAAGAAGAAATCTTCATCTAATTCTCTTTTTTCTTTAGTTTTAATTTCATGTACTTTTACTTTAAATGTAGCTTCTTGTCCTTTTAGAGACTCTTCCATATAATCTTCTGGGAAAGTTACTTTAATTTCTTTTTCTTCACCAGATTTCATACCAATTAATTGTTCTTCAAATCCTGGAATAAATGTTCCACTTCCTATTTCTAGAGAATAATTTTCTCCTTTACCACCTTCGAAAGGCTCTCCATCTTTAAATCCTTCAAAGTCAATAACTGCAACATCACCGTTTTCAACTTTAGCATCATCACTCTTATTAACTAATTCTTCATATCTTTCTAAAAGATGACCTAACTCATGATCTATTTCTTCTTTAGTTACTTTAACTTCATTAGGTTTAACTCCTAAATCTCTATATTTTTTAATTTTAACTTCTGGTTTAGTTATAATTTTGAAAGTAAATGTAACACTCTTTTCATCTAAGCTCTTTAGATTAGACTCAGGTTGTACTACTGGTACTAAATCATTTTCTTTTAAAGCTTTAGTATAAGCATCTTGAATTACTAAGTCAGCAGCATCTAGTAAATAATCTTGTCCAAACTTCTTATCATAGATATTCTTAGGACATTTACCTTTTCTAAAACCGTCTACTTCAACTTTTTTAACTCTTTCTTTAAAAGCCTTATCAACAGCATCAGTCCACTCTTTTCCTTCAACTTTTATTTCAATATTATGATAATTTTTCTTATTTGTTTCTTTTTTAGTTTCTTTCTTTTCCATATTTCTTCCTCCAATACGTCTCTTATTATATATGATAAATAATAGTTTTTCAACAGTTAATTCAAATAAATTGGTAATTACTTAAAAATAACCAGAGGCTTCTAAAGTTTCTCTGGTTTAATCATAACTGACGCACTAAAATGGTGGTTAGCTGTCAGTCCTAGTTATTTATATTATAGTAATTCAATTTATAATTTCAAAATAGTTACTGTGAAGTTACATATTAATCAGAAAACTTTAAACAAAAATCTAAAAATTCATCTAAATTTGTATTCTTTTGTTTCTTTAATTTATTAAGTAATTCTTTAATTTGAACTTCATCAGTTTTAGTATATTTTGGATCTGTAGGAAAAAGTTTAATATATTCTTTTTTTCTTTTTACCCCTGTTTTTGTAAAAGGTACTTTCGCTTCTGTAAGCACTGTTTCTAATTCCGGAATATTGTAAACCGGAACAATATAATCATATGCCCAGTGTTCTTTAAACATTTCCTTATTAATAAACTTTCGTTTTTCTTCTTCACTACAGTCATCAGTATCCATAATTATGAATATTTTAAAATCTTTATTTATATTTTTATTATCAATTAATTCTATATCTGCAAAAGTATTAATAAAATTTCTATATGACCTAAAGATTTTATTATTAAGAGTATTCTTTAAACTGGTTATTTGTATAGCTTTCTCACCATTCTTATCACTATATATTTCTATTTTCAACCTAAGTTTATTCTTTATATATTGACATATTTGTTTTTCAGACTTTCCATGAACTATTACAACTGCTTTTGTATAATTTAACTTTTTCATTAATTACCTCTATTTAAATTCTCTAATATATCGTCAAAATCAATATCAGTAAACATAGGTATACCACCATATAATCCACTAAGGTATTTTTTTCTAGGACTATTATTTTTATGAATTCTTCCGTCAAAGTCTGTTATGGCAATTAATTCTTTAAAAGCTGTACTATTAGCATTAAAAACATATATATCTTCGTTAGGTATTGATGAGTCTATTAGCATTGTATTATGAGTTGTAATAATCAATTGTCCTTTGACATATTTAACAATACATTCTAACAAGTTTTTAACTAACAAATCGTGTATACCTGTATCTAATTCATCGATAATTACAGTTTGTCCTTCACAAGCTGATATTAAATATGGTATCAATGCTAAAATATTTTGAGTACCTGTAGATTCAAGGGAAAAATCAACATCCATTATCTTACCATATATCATTTTTTTACTATAAAGTTTATATGTTATATAATTATCTTCAATTGTTTTTTTATAATAAACTTTTTTAAAATCAGAATATAATGTAGTAAATATTTCATTAAGTAAATACTCATTATTATTAAGTTCTTTTTCACGCTTTAGTGATATCTTACCTTCTTCTAAGTTATAGATTAAATTATGCTTAGTACCAATAATTCCAAATTCAGTATGATTTCCACCTTTAATTTTAGTACATATTGTTTTCAAATATGCTAGTACATTATAAAGATTTTTAGATATCTTCTTGTTTATATAGCCACTTTTCTTGTCTTCTATCTCATAAGATAAAATTGATAAGAAGGAATGTTTTCCCCAATATTTATCAAGTAAGTCTAAAAATTCATTATAATAATCTTTATCTATAAAAATATTGGAATTTACTTTAGTATTATTTTTATTTATATCAAAGAAATATGTTTGATTTTTAGTGACAACATATTCTAGTCTTTCTCTAACTATCTCTTCATTATCCATTTCAATATGATATATTCCATTTTTATTATTATACATAAAACCAAATTCAAGAATCATATTGTCTTTGGAATCAATAGTTTTACAATCATTAATAATCATTTTAATATCTTTGAATCTTGTTTTTATATATTTTGTAGTAAAATCATCATACATAGCTTTATTATCTTTATTTGGTTCCTCAATTAATTGTTTTAACATTTCTATTGAAGACATAGTACTCATAGTTTCATTAAGTGTATAAAATGAATTTGCAAAATTGGATTTACCTATTCCATTTTCTCCATAAATAACTGCAATATTTTTAGGTTCATTTTTTTTCTTCATAAAATTAACTTCTAAATTTACAAGAGACTTATAATTCTCTAGTTTTACATATCTTATCATTTTTTCATCACCTTCAATTATATTATATCATTTTCACAAGAAAATGATACTTTTTTTCTTTTTATGTTATATTTTATACCTATTTTAAGAAAAGTCAACATTTTGTTGTATTATTTTAAAAAATAACCAGAGACATCTAAAGCTTCTCTGGTATTAATTATATCTAAGTTACTTAGTTTTCTTTTTTCTTCACTAAAGTTTTAACTTTGCGTTTTTGATATCCATTTATTATTACATCTTTTTTATCTTCTAAGCTAGCAAGCTTTTTATCATATTCCTCTTTTAAAGCTCTTTTTCTTTCATCTATCACTTCAAGTTTAGGACTAATATCCAACTCATTATTAGATTCAACATTATTTAAAAATTCTCTAAGTCCATAAGTCGCATATGCTCTTCCTAACTCTATACTTTCTTTACTAAAGGTTTCATCTGTAATTGTAATACCAGTTTCACTATTACCTAAAGTACCATCCAGATAATTTAAAGGTGTTTCAATTTTCCAAGCAGAATTTACAAAAATAGGATTAACACAATTATTAAAGCTACAATGAGAGTTTTTAATATTGCTGTTTTGAACCTCAATATTTTCAGCATCTGTCTCAAATTCAAGTAAATTACAATTAATATTATTAAATTTTATCTCATCACCTGAATGAGTAAAAAGACTAATATATTCACTTAAATCACTTACTTTTAAAGAAGATGATTCAACTGTTAGAATAAGAGTACCTGGGTTACCTTGTAAAATTGTTTCTTTAGCATTTTCAACTGTAAAATCATTTCTCTTAAAGTATTTAACCTTATAAGCATCCTTTATTTCTGCACTAAATATAACTTCATCTTCTTTCTCATTTTTTATAGTTATATCTTTTGCATAAACTCTAAAACTATATTTTTCTTTATCATCCATAGTAATATCAACTTTTGTATCAGAAGAAGCTTCTATAGAACAGTTATCATCACCTAAAGTCTTATAAAAATGAACATAACTAATATTCTTTTTTACAGAATATACAGTATTTAATCCAGGTAATTCATCAAAAACTTTTTTCTTCAAAAAGCTATAGTTTAATGGTGTAATTGTATGTACTTTATCACTACCTACAACCTTATAATAAATTCTTGCAGTTTTTATATATTCTTTTAATTTACTCATAACGAACCTCCTACTTTATAAACATTGCATCTCCAAAAGAGAAGAATCTATATTTTTCTTTAACTGCAATGTTATAAGCATTTAAGATATTATCTTTCCCTGCTATTGCAGATACTAACATGATTAAGGTTGATTTAGGCAAATGGAAATTAGTAATAAGCCCATCTATACTTTTAACTTCTTTACCTGGATAGATAAAGATATCAGTAAAACAAGAGTCTTCTCTAAACTCTCCAAACTTCTCATAAACTGTTTCTAATGTTCTAGTAGATGTTGTACCTACTGCAATAATTCTTTTACCATTTTCTCTTGTTTTATTAAGAATATCTGCAACGCTCTTGCTTAATGAATAAAACTCACTATGCATTTTATGTTTAGTAACATCTTCTACTTTAACAGGTCTAAATGTACCAAGTCCTACATGAAGAGTAAGATATACGATATTTATACCTTTCTCTTTTATTCTTTCAAGTAATTCTTCTGTAAAATGTAACCCTGCTGTAGGAGCTGCTGCACTTCCTACTTCTTTAGCATACACAGTCTGATATCTATCTTTATCTTCTAGCTTTTCATGAATATATGGAGGTAATGGCATAGTACCAAGTTTATCTAATAGTTCATAGAATATTCCTTCATAACTTGCCTCAAACACTCTAATACCTTCATCTTTAACTTCTGTACAAGTTAATTTTAATAACCCATCACCAAAAGATACTACATCACCTACATGAATACGTCTAGCAGGCTTAACTAAACATTCCCAAGTATCTCCTTCTTTATTTTTTAATAATAATACTTCAATAACGGCTTTAGTACTAACTTTCTCACCTATTAATCTAGCAGGTAAGACTTTAGTATCATTTAATACTAAAGTATCCCCTTTATTAAGATAATCTATAATATCATAAAAATGTTTATGACATATTTCACCATTTTTCTTATCAAGTACCATAAGCCTTGAAGCATCTCTTTGTTTAATTGGTGTTTGAGCGATTAATTCTTCAGGTAAATTATAATCAAATTCTTCTAATCTCATATATATACCTCCTGTCAAAGCTAGCATTTTCTGCAAAACCTATTTTTTCTCTTCTCTCATTACTAGTCTTATTAGTAAAGTCATCTAATATTTCATAATCTTTTCCTTGGTAATAATCCAAGTAACTACTTTTTTCATATAAACTATCTACTTTTGCAGCGATTATATTTATTATCTTAGGTGATATTTTAGCATTAACAAAGCTTTCTAATTCATCATTATCATAATCACAAAAATAGAAGCCTAGAAAATAAAAACTAAGTAGAGAATAGTCATCATAATTTTTAATTTTATTTAGAAATGAAATTAATCCTAACAAGAAACTAACTTTAGAGTGATGTTCTATCTTCTCTTTTTTATACATTTCATTTACTTTAAGTATTATTCTTTGTTTATCTTCATCATATTCTCTACTACATTTTAGATTTCCTAACCAAAAAGGAATTAATTTTTCATTATATTTATTAATTAATATTTCTCTATGTAACGAATCTATTAATTCATTATACATCTAAATCCACTCCGAAAAGTCCTCCTTGGTAGTTTATATTAAGTTCCCTATAAGCTTTTTCTGTTACCATTCTACCACGACTTGTTCTTTTTAAATATCCTTCTTGTAATAGATATGGTTCAATTACATCTTCTATTGTAGATGTTTCTTCGCCAATTGAAGATGCTAGAGCATCTATTCCAACAGGTCCTCCATTAAATCTTTCAATAATCGCTCTTAATAGTTGATGGTCAGTCTCATCAAGTCCACTCTTACCTACTTTTAATCTCTCTAAGGCTTTATTCATAACATCTAAATCAATAGATTCTTTTTTATCTACTAAAGCAAAGTCTCTAACTCTTTTAAATAGACGATTAGCAATACGTGGTGTTCCTCTACTTCTTTTAGCAAGTTCAATTGCAGCATCATCATCTATAGGCATATCTAAAACTCTACTTGTTCTTTTAATAATTTCTGTTAACTCTTCTGTTGTATAGAATTTTAATTTAGAGATAATACCAAATCTATCACGAAGCGGAGCGGATAAATCTCCTGCTCTTGTTGTTGCACCTACTAATGTAAATGGAGGTAGGTCTATCTTAATACTACGAGAACTTCCTTCTCCTCCAATTATTATATCTAATGTAAAGTCTTCCATAGCAGGATATAGTATTTCTTCAATGTATCTTGGCATTCTATGTATCTCATCTATAAATAAGACATCTCCTGGTTCAAGAGTTGAAAGTATCGCTGCTAAATCTCCACTTTTCTCAATAGATGGACCACTAGCAGTTTTAATATTAACACCAAGTTCTCTTGCAATAATAAAGGCAAGAGTTGTTTTACCTAAACCTGGAGGACCATATAAAAGGACATGGTCTAACACTTCTCCTCTAATCTTACTAGCTTCTATAAAGACTCTAATATTTTCTTTAACTTCACTTTGTCCTATATATTCATCTAATACTTCAGGTCTAATAGTATTATCTACTACACCATCATCAACTAATTCTTCGCCTGTTACAACACGTTCCATTTAATCACCTACTTTAATAATAATTTTAAGGCTTCTTTTATTTGGTCTTCTATACTTAAAGAATTATCTACTTTTAATATTATACTCTTAATCTCTTTATCTTTATAACCAAGTCCAATCAAGGCTTCTCTTAACTCTTCACTTGTATCTTTAACAACTTCTTCTTCACTACTTAAATCATCAAGTTTTCCTTTTAAGTCAAGAATCATTTGTTTAGCAAGTTTTTCACCTATTTTAGGGAATTTCTTTAGATAAAGAATATTTTCTCTATTAATCGCATCACTAATCCCATTAATTGAACCAGTAGCGATAATAGGTAGAGCCATTTTAGGTCCAAGACCTTTAACACCAATAAGTTTTAAGAATAGTTCTTTTTCTTCTTTAGTTTTAAAACCAAATAGGCTATGTTCATCTTCTTTTATTTGTTGATATAAATAGACTTTATATTCATTACCCTCTTCGAAGGCAAAAGGATTAGGTGTATTAATAAGATACCCTATTCCATTATTTTCTAAGATGATAGCATTAGACATGACTTCTGTTACTTTTCCTATAATATAACTATACACTTTTTTCTCTCCCATCTTTAATAATTAATACTATACTTAATATAGCATTAAGCGGAACGAAAACATTAAATGAATTCGTTAAAATAAGATCTACAATAGTAAATATTTCTATTAAACATATTGTAAATAATAAGATATTTTTCTTTTCCTTATTTTGAATCTTAAAATTGAAAAAAACAAGGACTGCAAATAGAATTATTATTATAATCTTAATAATATTATATATGTTTATAAACTCATCAGTGTATTTATAATCTTCAATAAAAGCATTTACTCTTATATCACCTGTCTGAATTAATAATAAAATTGTAGAAAAGATATTTAATATTATATTAGTAATATATACTGTTAATTTCATCTTATTCTTCTTTCATATTATGATGAACATCCTGCACATCATCTATATCTTCTAAAGCCTCTATTAGATTATATACCTTCTCTTTAGTTTCATCATCAAGTTCTACTTCATTATTTGGCACAAATGTAACTTCACTAGTTAAGAATTCTCTAACTCCCATATTAGACAAAGCATCTTTTACAGCGATAAACTTATCACTAGGTGTTGTAATTAGATATGTATCTCCACTATTTTCCATATCTAGTGCTCCTGCATCTAAAGCAGTTAACATTACTTCATCTTCGTCATAGTCACTAGGTATTTCTATAATTCCTTTACGTTCAAAGATATAACTAACAGAACCATCAGTACCTAAATTACCTCCACGTTTAGAGAAAGTACTACGTACCATTGATGC
>CALVJB010000016.1 GCA_944332025.1 uncultured Bacilli bacterium | reverse complement strand
CTAGTACAAGCTAGTAGTGCTTTAAAAGATAACAAATACGTTAAAATTAATATTGATAAGTTTTAGGGGTTACTTAAGGTAATCCTTTTATGTTTGGGGGAAGATTATGGATTATAGTTATGATGTAATTAAAAGTGAATTAATAGATATTTATAGTGATATAAAAAAATATAAGTATCTTAAAAAGAATTATTATGATTATAGAAAACTTTTATTAACTTTAAGTAATACTAAGAAAAAAGATAATAATGGACCCTTAAGATATTTATCTAATGATGATATTTTATCTTTAGTAAGTAAGTATCTAGATAGCTATTTTAATTGTTATACTAAAGATTTTGCTAAAACACCTATTATAATGTATGATATTGATACATTAATAAAATATTCTAATGCAAGTGATAAAGAGAAACTTAATGATGAGTTTAAATATATTTCTCTAACTAAAGAAGAAGCAGAGGACTTACTTATTGCAAAAGGAGTAATAGACTTTGTATTTAATGATATAAAAGTCGTAAACTATAAGAATATATCAACTTCTTTAACTATTGCTCATGAATACACTCATAAAATTCATAATGATAATAATAATCATGGATATAGAGAAGCTTGGTTTATATTTAGCGAATTTTTAGCTTATTATAATGAACTATTATTCAAAGAATATCTAGAATCTTTAGGATATCAATCAGATATTTCTATCGCTATTAATGATAATTTAATTACAACAAGAGGGCAAATTAAACTCTTTAAACTAATGGATGGATTATATCATGGCAAAGATATAAGTTTAAAAAATTTAAGAATAATAGATATAAGTATGGAATTAGATAACATTCCTCTATTTGATTATTCTCATATAATTGCATACCTTGCAAGTATTACTAAATATGAAGATACTAAAAACTTATCATTATTAGATAGAACTAAAGAATTAAATCAATTACTAGAAACAAATATAAATAGTAAAGTTATGCAAGAAAATTTTCTTAATATAAATGATAGTGATACAGTAAAACGACTTATAATGAATTTTAATAAATAAATTAAAGATTATTGTCTAAAAGTAAAAAATATATTATACTTATTATAAGATTGGAGGTAATACTAATATGAAAAAACGTATTATCAGTGCTATTATTATGATTTTAATATTTGTACCTTTATTATTTATAGGAGGTATACCTTTTTCTATACTTATGACAATATTGTCATTAGGGGCAATGTATGAGTTAATAACAATAAGAGAAAAAAAGAAAGAATTTCCATTACTTACAAAAATTATATCTTATTTATTTGTAATTTTTGCAAGTGTTTTAACTTATAATCAAAATATTTTTAGTTATAAAATGAGTTATCAATTAATTAGTTTTATTGTTTTAATATATCTTTTACCTACCTTAATAAAAGACGAAAAGAAATATAACTATGATATAAATGATGCTCTATATCTAGTAGGTTCTCTTGTCTTTATAAATATTGCTTTTAATTTAGTTTTAGTAGTTAGAAATTATAGCTTATATTATCTAATCTATCTACTTCTTATAACTGTTATAACTGATACTTTTGCCTATATAACAGGTATGTATATAGGTAAAAATAAACTTGCTAAAGATATTAGTCCTAATAAAACAATAGAAGGTTTTATAGGTGGAATTTTAATGGGTACTTTTATCGCTACTACATTTTATTATACTGTAATAAATTCAGGTATTTCTTTAGCAATACTAATACTTACAACTCTTTTCTTAGCAGTTGTAGGACAACTTGGAGATTTAGTATTTTCAAGTATAAAAAGAACATTTGGTGTTAAAGATTTTTCTAATCTTATTCCAGGTCATGGAGGTATATTAGATCGTTTTGATAGTCTAATTTTTGTAATATTAGCATTTATATTAGTAATGGGATTAATTTAGGAGGCAACATGGTTACATTAATTTTATTTATAATATTACTAGGTTCAATTATCTTTATTCATGAAGGAGGACACTTCTTATTCGCTAAATTAACAGGCATTTATGTATATGAATTTGCCCTTGGTATGGGTCCTAAACTATTTAGTTTTAAAAAAGGAGAGACAGTATATTCTTTAAGAGCAATTCCTATAGGAGGCTTTTGTCAATTAGCAGGAGAAGATGGAGAAGATGAGGATCTACCAAGAGAAAGAACTCTTCCAGGTAAGAAGGCTTGGCAAAAGTTTTTAGTAATGTTTTTTGGAGCAGGATTTAATTTTATCTCTGCTATCTTAGTGTTATTCTTTATTTCATTAGTTTGGGGGACAACTTCAACAGAACCAATTTTATCTAGCGTAGAAAAAGGAACACCAGCATATGTTGCAGGACTTAGAAAAGGTGATGAAATATTAGAAATTAATGGTCATGATATTTGGACTATAGATGATATATCTCTTTATCTAACAATTGCCGATACTAATGAATCGACAGAGTTTAAAATAAAAGATAATGAGGGAAATGTAGAAACATATGAAATAAAACCAGAAAAGACTAAGGTCGATGGAGAAGAAAGATATATCTATGGAATAGGGATGCAAGGAGAAGAAAGACACGGTTTTCTAGCATCTTTAGAATACACAGTAGTTAAAACGGGTTCTTTGTTTAAACAAATGTGGGTTACTTTATTAAATTTATTTACTGGAGGAATTCATTTAAGTCAGTTAAGTGGTCCTGTAGGTATATATGAAGTAGTAGGTACTCAAGCTAGTGGGGGACTTGCTAGTATATTATATTTGTTCTCATTCTTATCAATAAATGTAGGATTTATTAACTTATTACCACTTCCTGCTTTTGATGGAGGACATATTCTATTTATAATAATTGAAAAGATAAAAGGTAGTCCAGTTAAACCTGAGACAGAAGCTAAATTCCATGCAGTAGGATTATTCTTATTGATGTTATTAATGATTTATGTAACATTTAATGATATATTGAGATTATTTTAGTAAGAAGGAGTAAAATAAAATGACAAAAGAAATATCAGTTGACAAGAAAAGTGTCAAAGACTTATTAAAAAGCGGTAGCGAGAAATTATTTATTATTCCCGAATATCAAAGACCTTATGTTTGGTCAATAGAAAAGATTGAAACATTATTTGATGATATTTGGCAATTCGCCACTGAATTAACCGATGAAAATGATAAAAAAACATATTTTTTAGGTAGTATTGTATCATATGAAAACGAAAAAGATGAACAAGAGGTTATTGATGGCCAACAAAGAATAACATCATTGTTTTTACTATTAAGAGCGATATATACTAAACTGATTACCACAGAAGAAAAAACAAAAGAATGTGAACACTTTATTAGAGAAATGGAACCGTCATTATGGAAAATTAATAAGTATACTGGAGAAGTTGATTATAAAAAGTATCTATTAAAGTCAGAAGTAATAAATGACGATGAAAATGAAATATTACATAAAATTCTAGAAACAGGAGAAGTTAATCCTAATCTTAAAGATAATTATTCTAAAAATTATAGTAGATTTTTAGAGCTATTTGAAACAGCTTCTAAAAATAATCCACTATTCATTTATAATTTTTTAGATGCCTTATTAAATAAAGCTATTCTTTTACCAATAGCCGCAGATGATAAGGATACAGCTTTAACAATTTTCTCAACTTTAAATGATAGAGGAGAGCCGTTGTCTGATTCAGATATATTCAAAGCAGAGATTTATAATCATATAGAAATATCTGAAAGAAGTGACTTCATTGAAAACTGGCAAACATTATCAAAAGAAGCAGAAGAAGCTTCTGAAAGTATGCAAAAATTATTTTATTATTATATGTTCTATTTAAGAGCAGAAAAAAGTGATATAAAAACAACAACCCCAGGTTTAAGAAAATATTTTTCAACTGAAAAGTTTTCAAAACTATATGAGAAAGATTTATTGCCAAAATTAGAAATAATCTTAAATTTATGGAAAGTTATTAATAAACGAGAAAAAATTAAAGACGAAGGTTGGTCAGAGAATAAAGATATACTAAAAGTATTAGATTCTTTAAATGACTATCCAAATGAATTTTGGAAATATCCTGTAATAATCTATTATTTGAGATATAAAGATAGTATTAATTTTGAAAATTATTTTCTAGTTTTCTTAAGAAGATTTTATGCTTTTCTATTAGTTAAGTATCTAGAAAAACCAACTATTAATGCTGTAAAAAGTGATATTTTGAAACTTAATGCAGATATTATAAATACAAAAGAGCCAAGATTTAATAAATTAAATATAGATGGTGATGAATTCAAAAAACTATTGAAAGTTCCTCATCCAAACACTTTAAGGATGTTATTAAAAACTGTTGCATATACAGATCCTGATCAAAAAGAATTATTACCAGAAAAATGGGAAATAGAACATATCTTTCCTCAAAAATGGCATAGTGATTACTTCCTAAATATTACAGAGGAAGAAGTAGAAGAAAAAATTGAACATTTAGGTAATAAGCTTCCTCTTGAAAAGAAACTTAATATTATTGCCGGAAATGGTTATTTTGGAAAGAAAAAAGATGAATATAATAAATCCAAAATTGCTATTGCTAAAAAAATGGCTAAAATAGATTCAAATGATTGGACTCTAGATGATATTTTAGAAAGAGATATTGAACTTACTAATTTAATTAAAAATGTATTAATAAATTGGATAAATGCTTATGATAATAAAAAAGAAACACCAACTTGTGAGGATTTAAAGAAAATAGAGGAATATCGATCTAAAGGATGGTTAGATTAAAACAGTGCTGGTTTAATACCAACACTGTTTTCTTTAACTATTACTATGATATAACTCTTCTCTTATATCATCTAAGTTCTGATTCATTAAAGTTAGATAATCAGTTTCTGTTTCTCTTTGTTCATCATTTAAAACTATTATTCTATTAGAATTAATTATCTCTAAATTATTAGGATAGGTATTAATTAAATTCTGAACATTATTAGTATTTTTTATATCTTCATAACTAAATATCTTAGTAATATCACCATTTTCTACTAAATCATTAATTTCTACTAAATCTTTTTCACTAGTATCATCATTTAATATATAAACTTTAACTCCATATTTTTCTAAGAATTTATAATTATTATCAGTTGCAACTATAGTTTTATAAGGAGCACTTTCAACAGCGAGTCTAATATCAGCATCAAGCTCTGAAATATCGACTTTTAACTCTTCATAATTTTTATCTATTTCTTCTTTTAAATAATTATTTTCAATGTATTCTTTCAAACCTAATCTTACATTTTGACTCATCATTAACATAAATGATGGATCTAACCAAACTTCTTCCATATCATAATCATTATCAAGAACATAAGAACTATCTATTATTTTTAAATCTTTATTATAATCTAATAAATCAACTGCTAAACTTCTTTCTCTATCAACTAAACCAGTATAGATAAATAAGTCTTTACTAGCAAAGTCTTTTTTTTGCTTATTAGTAAATTTATAATCACTAACATCTATACCATCAGGATATATATTACTAACCTTAGCATGATCTCCATAAAGCCTTTCTATAATATATTCATTAGGATAATTAGTAGTAACTATCTCAATATCTTCCATATCATCACTTTTACAACCTGTAGTAGTAAATAAAATTGCTACACTTAATAAAGCAATCTTACCTAATTTTTTAACACTTCTTTTCATTCTTTTTCTCCTCTCTAATAACTGGGTCATATCCATATCTTGCTCCAGGATGACATCTAAGTATTCTTTTAAAGCCAAGAAATAATCCTTTCATAGAACCATATTCTTCTATCGCTTCAATAGTATAATTAGAACAAGTAGGATAAAAATGACAAGCCCCATGACTTGCTAAAGGCATCTTTTGATAAAGATGAATTAAACTAATTATTATTTTTTTCATATTTCTATTGTACTATAAAAATTGATGTTAAGCAATTATAAGTAAAAAATTACCCAAGTAAAAAGTGAGATATTAACATAAAGATAAATCCTATACTAAAGAAGATAAAGGTATGTCTTCTTTTTTTATAACTTAAAGACTCTTTTAACAGTTCATAAATACTAATATGTATCATGATTCCGGCAATTATAGATAGAATTATACTCATAATAAAGTTATTAATGATAGAAGATAGAAATAGATAAGCAAGTATCGCTCCTAATGGTTCTGATAGTCCTGATATTAAAGTATAAAGAAAAGCTTTAAATTTAGATTTAGTACTAAAGTATATGGGAATTGCAATACTTATTCCTTCAGGAATATTATGAAAACTAATGGCAAGAGCAAGTGACAATCCTAATCCTCTATTAGTAGAACTAGATAGAAAAGTAGCAACTCCTTCAGGAATATTATGCATAATAATAGCAAGCATTGAAACAAGACCTAATCTATATAGTTTTTTATTACTAATAGATTTATTATCATTACTAGGTAAAAACTTATCTATTAACATAGAAATAATAACTCCAAGACAAATAAATATTAATAAAAATAAAAGAGCAGGGAAACCTTTAAATATAGTAGTTAGGAGATTAAAAGATTCAGGTATTAAATCAGTAAGAGATACACAAATCATTACACCACTTGCAAAAGATAAAGATGCTAAGATAATATATTTTTCATTCTTTAACTTAAAAAGTAGAGGAATAAAACCAATAAGAGTAGGAAGCCCTGCTAAAGTAGATAATATAAATGCATAAGTAAAGTTAGACATAGTATCACTGTTTCCTTTTCAGTAATAAATATGCTGAAAAAAGAAAATTTATGATATTGATATGATTATTATAAAGTGATACAATAAGTTAGCACTAAAGGGGGAACTTTATGTTTATAGATGAAAAAATAAAAGAATATATAGAACATGAAAAAGTGGAATGGCATGAAGTTAGAGAAATATGGGAAGAAATAAAAAAATAAATAATAAACAGAAAGAGTTAGATAATTATCTAGCTACTTATACAAATGATTCTCTACATCAAGAAATGAAAGAAGATTTTGATAAAGTTTTGGATAATATAGAATCTCTTGCTAATACCTTTAATTTTAAAACTGGTATAGAGATATCTATTTTTAATGCTATTTTAATTCACGAAGGATATTTATCTTTAATATGTAGATATTCTTATAAAAAAGGTCTAAAAGATATTGAAGAGTTTCCTGATGATAAAACATTACATGCTGCTTTAAAAATATTTACTGGTATTGGCTGTTGTCGTCATACTGCAGCTTTTACTAAGAAAGTACTTGATAGATTTAATATTGAAAACAATATGGTTAGAGTTGATGCTAAAGAAATAAATTATAATATAAATGAAATTAGATTGTTTTTAAATAATATTCATAAGAATATGTCTAATAATCCTAATCATGTAATTAATTTTATAAGTGAAAATGATTATAACTATTTTCTTGATTTAACCTCAAGTCAATTTAAAATATTTGGTGCATCTAACGGGTTTGCTTCTTCAATTGATGATTATAATTTGGTTTTTCCATTATATAGTTATGATTATAGTTTGTGGAATGATGAGTTCATAGATTATAGAAAAGTACCACCGATTTCTAGAGAAAAAGCTGATGAATTAATATATATTGCAAATGCTACTATTAGTAAATATGAAGCTAATCAAGACTTATTTATGGAATTTTATATTCAAAACTTTGATAATTATCGAAATATTACTGAGAATTATAATAAGATATATGAAAAAGAAAAGAGCTTAAGATTAATAAAATGTGATAAATAAAAGTGAAAGTCCTATGAAAAACGTGTAAATCATCATAAAAAGTCCTATAAAAAACGTGATAAAATGATTGAAATGTTTAATAATTAATGATATTATATCCTTATAAGAGGAGAACTAGGTATGAAAAGAAAAATATATGAGGAATTATTAAAATGGAAAAATAATAATGATAATGTAAAACCTTTAATGATACTTGGAGTTAGACAATCTGGTAAGACTTACATAATAAATGAATTTTGTAAAAATGAATATAGTAATTATGTTTATGTTAATCTATTTGAAAATACTAATGTAATAGAGTTATATAATTCTAATTTAACATCAATTGAAAAGTTTAATAGATTAAAGCTATTACTAGATTTTGATTTTGAAAAGGAAGATACTATTCTTTTCATTGATGAGATACAGGAAAGTGAAAAATTAATAGCAGAACTTAAATACTTCCAAGAAAACCATAATAATGTTAGAATAATTTGTGCTGGAAGTCTTTTGGGCGTAAAATTAAAAAGATCAAAATTTTCTTTTCCGGTAGGTAAAGTAAAAATGTTAAATATGTATCCAATGGACTTTGAAGAATTTTTAGTTGCTATGAATCAAGAAATGTTAATAGATCTTATTAAAGATTGTTATAAAAATAATAAGCAAATAACTTCTACGATTCATGAGAAAGCTTTAAATTTATATAGAATATATTTAATAACAGGTGGTATGCCTGAGAGTGTCAGTAATATGGTAAAGACTAATGGTGATTATATTAAGTATGATAAAACTATTTTAACTGATATTGTTAGTTCATATTTTAAAGATATGGATAAATATGTTACTAATGAAAGCGAAGCTTTAAGAATAAATAGAGTATATGATTCCCTACCATCTCAATTATCTAATATTTCTAATAAATTTCAATATTCTAATGTATCTAAAGATGCTAGAGCAAGAGAATATGCTACTGCTATTGATTGGTTAGAAGCTAGTAATATGGTTTTGCGTTGTAAAGCTATTAAAACTCCTGAAATACCTCTTGAAGGCTTTGTAGATGTTGATACTTTTAAATTATATTTAAGTGATGTAGGTATACTTAATAATATTTTAAAATTAAATATAGAAGATATTTTAAACGATAATATATCACTATATAAAGGTGTAATAGCAGAAAACTTTGTTGCTAATCAGTTAGTATGTAATGGATTTGATTTGTATTATTATAGAAGTAATAATACAAGTGAAGTTGATTTTCTTCTATATACAAAAGATGGGATTATACCAGTAGAAGTAAAGGCAGGAAATGCTACTCAATCTAAAAGTTTAAAATTATATATAGAGAAATATAAACCAAAATATGCAATTAGAATAAGTACTAAAGATTTTGGATATGATCCTAAAACTAATATTAAATCTATACCTTTATATGCAACATTTTTAATAAAAGGTGATATAGATGAACTATAATTTAGAATGTGAAAAGATATTAGATAAAATTGATTTAAATAATAAACCATCTTTATTGTTACATTCTTGTTGTGCGCCATGTTCATCATCTGTATTAGAGAAAATATCTAAATACTTTGATATTACAATTCTCTTTTATAATCCAAATATTACTGATTATAAAGAATATCTTAAAAGAAAAGATGAACTAGAGAAGTTCATCAAATTAGTAGGTTATGATATTAAACTATTAGATTGTAATTATGATAAAGAGAAGTTTTTAGATATCTCTCGTGGACTAGAAGACTTAAAAGAAGGAGATATTAGATGTTATAAGTGTTATAACTTAAGACTAGAAGAAACAGCAAGAATTGCCAAAGAAAAAGACTTTGATTACTTTACAACAACCCTATCTATTAGCCCTTATAAAAATAGTAAATGGTTAAATGAGATAGGGGAAGAACTATCTAAAAAATATAATATTAATTATTTATATGCAGACTTTAAAAAGAAAAATGGTTATAAAAGAAGTATAGAACTATCTCATATTTATAATCTATATAGACAAGACTATTGTGGCTGTATTTATTCTAAAGTAGAACGCCTTAAACACCTTCAAGATCAAAAGCAGGTATAAATGATTCACTACAAGTACCACCTTCTTGCATATAAGCGTTTTTTATACCTAAATCAATGGCATAGTCTATTACATCATTATATTCATCATCACTAACAGAATTATTTAAAAAGGCATAGTCTTTTATAAGATTAACAGGAGTATATTGATTCATAATACTAAGATAAATATTATCTTGGTATTTTTTATATAAGTAATCTATTATTTTTTTAGCATCATCACTTTTAGTAGGTAAGACTAAACATCTAACAATAATCCCTTTAGTCATTAGATCATTTTTATTAAATTTATTTTTACCTGTTTGTCTATACATTTCTTCTAATGCTTTAGAGGCTACTTCAAAATAATTAGAACATTTTGATAAGTCTTTACCTAATTTATTGTCAAAATATTTAAAGTCTGTTAAATAAATATCAATATAACCCTCTAATAGTTTTAAAGTCTCAACGCTTTCATAACCACTAGTATTATAAACAATAGGAATAGATAATCCCTTACTTCTTGCTAGTTTAATCGCCTCTATAATACTAGGAACATAGTGAGTAGGAGTAACTAAATTAATATTGTTGGCATGTTTTTCTTCTAACTCTAACATCATTTCAGAAAGTCTTTCTATAGAGATTTCTTTACCAAAACCATCAGTAGATATCTCTTTATTCTGACAATAACAACACTTTAAATTACAATTACTAAAGAAGATAGTACCACTGCCATTATTACCTGATATAGAAGGCTCTTCAAAGTAGTGTAGAGCACTCCTTGCCACTTTAACTTTATCAGTCGCTTTACAATATCCTAAAGTTTTAGACCTATCTATTAAACAATTTCTTGGACATAAATTACATTTTTTATATAATTCTAACATATTTACCTCTTTTCTAAAGAACAAATTTTCTGTATCATGTTCGCTTGATTTGTGTTAGACATGCTATTATATCTACTAGGAATACCTAGTAGGGGTGTTTTGCCTCTTTCATAACTCTATTATTATTCAGGGGGAGAAAGGGGAGATATTTATGAGTAAGAAGGACTTCATGATAGTAATATTATTAATTATAATTATACTCCTAATTATTTATAGATAGTAAAACACCCTATTACATCTTTGTGAATAGGGATTTTACTTCTAAACCTTTTTAGAGGTAACACCCGAAACGCAAACTAGGTATTCCTCTTTTTTTATAATATGTAAATTTCTTTTACATATTCATAGTATCATAAATATATAGTAATTTCAAGTATCCAATATTATTATCTTTAAAGGAAACAAGGAATTAATTTGTTTTTTTGATATTGATAAAATAACAAATGATGCTTGAAGAACTTGGTAAATAATGTCAAGTTATTTATACAAAAATGAACGATTATTGAACGATTGAACGATTATTGAACGATTTTTCTTACAAAATTAAAAAAGTATTGTATAATGTATATAAGGACGGTGATAAAGATGCAAGAAAATGAAAATATAGAATTTAAAGAACTATATACAGAAAATATATATAAAGAAATAGTTGCTTTCCTAAATTCTGGTAGTGGTACTATATATATTGGTTATAATGATAATGGAGAATTAATTGGTTTAGAAAATGTTAAGGAAACAGAAGAAAAAATATCAAATGGTATTAGAGGAAAAATAGTACCTGATTGTTCAGTGTTTGTATCTATAAATAACTCTACTTTAGATAATAAAGACTATATTATAATAAACGTAAGTAAAGGTGTTAATATATATTCATTAAAAGATAAAGGTATTATTAAAGGAACTTATATAAGAAATGGTTCTTGTTCTATGCCTGCTACAGAAGAGACAGTTAAACAAATGATTATAAAAAATAGTAATATAACATTTGAGACCTCAGTTGCAAATAATCAGAATTTAACTTTTAATTATATTCGTGAAGCTTTTATGGGAATAAATATAGATATTAATAATAAAAATATTATGAAAAATTTATTTATGGTTGATAATAATGGTAATTATACAAACTTAGCTTTACTACTATCAGATCAGAATCCTTATACAGTTAAAGTTGCAACATATCAATCAGTTAACAAAACAAACTTCTTAGATAGAAAAGAATTTGGAGGCTCACTTTTAGAAGTATATGATAAGACTTTATCTTATTTAAAAATTAATTCTGCAACATATGGGCTAATAGATAGTAGTATAAGAGAAGATATAGAAGAATATCCTGAATTTATTTTACGAGAAATTATACTTAATTCCTTAATACATCGTGATTACTCGGTATTAACTTCTAATATTATTAATATATATAAAGATGATAGTATTGAATTTATAAGTTATGGTTCATTATATGGAAATATTACAATAGAAGATGTACTAGCAGGATTATCTACCTCAAGAAATCCTCATTTACAATCAATATTTATGCGATTAAAACGTGTAGAAGCGATTGGTAGTGGACTTAGAAGAGTTAATTCTTATTATAAAAGTAAAAATTTGGATTTTCTTGTAAATGCCTTACCTTCTTCATTTGTAGTGAGACTTCCAAGAATTACTATTGATAAACTAGCTGCAAAAGATGATTATAAAATAATAATTGATTATCTTAATATAAATGGAGAAATAACAAGAAAAGAAGCAGAAAGACTATTAGATAAAGAGAAGACTACTACTTCTAATGTTCTTAATAAAATGATAAGTGAAAAAATAATTAAAAAGATAGGTAAAGGACCTAATACTAAATATATTAAAATATGATGAAAGGAAGAACTTGGTAAATAATATCAAGTAGAGTATATTTTAAAATCTATATAACATAAGGTATAATAAATAAAGAAAGAAGGTTTTTTATGAAATATTATTGTATTGGAATTAAAGGAAGTGGAATGAGTACTCTAGCTCAGATGTTATATGATATGGGTAATGAAGTATCAGGTTATGATGATGCGAAAGATTATAAATTCACCCAAAAAGGTTTAGAAGATAGAGGAATAAAGATATTTTATGATGGAAATCACTCTATAGATAAAGATACTATTGTAACGGCATCTCGTGCTTTTAGTGATGATCATTCTGAGATTAAAAGAGTAAAAGAATTAGGTCTTAATTTTAAACCATATAATGAAGTAGTAGGTGAAATAACTAAAGAATTTGATACAATTTCAGTAAGTGGTACTCATGGTAAAACAACAACCACATCTTTATTAAAACATCTATTTGAAAAGACTGTTGGTTGTAATTATTTTATAGGTGATGGAACAGGTCATATTGATATGAAAAATAGATTATTAGTAATAGAATCAGATGAATTTAACCGTCATTTTCTTGCTTATCATCCAAAAAAAGTTATTATTACTTGTATTGAACTTGAACATACAGAAATATATAAAGATTTAGAAGATACTATTAAAACCTTTGAAGAATTTGCAAATAAAGCAGAGACAGTAATTGCTAATGGTGATGATTTAAATATTAGAAAGATTAATTTTAATAATAAAGTAATATTCTATGGTGAAAATGAATCTAATGACTATATTATTAAAGATATTAAATTAGAGACTACTGGTTCAACTTTTACTTTATATAAAAAAGATGAGTTCATAGATAACTTTACAGTTCCTTTATATGGACATCATATGGTTATGAATACAGTAAGTGCTATTATCTCTGCTTTAAATGAAGGTGTTAGTAAAGAAAAAATAAAAGAGTTATTACCAAGTTTTAAAAATGCCAATCGTCGTTTTGCAGAAACTATAGTAGGTAATACAATTATAGTAGATGATTATGCTCATCATCCAACAGAAGTTAAAGTAACACTTGAAGCGATTAGACAAAAGTATCCTGGTAAGAAGTTAACGGTAGTATTTCGCCCTAATACTTATTCTAGAACATCACACTTTAAAAATGAATTTGCCAAGGCTCTATCTATAGCAGATAAAGTTTATTTAACACCAATTAAATGTGATAGAGAAGATCCTAAAGATTATCCACCTATTAAATCAGAAGATATAATAGAACTTATTCCAAATAGTGAACTTATAGATGATGATACTGTTAATAAAGTAGTAAAAGATAAAGATGGAGTAGTTGCCTTTATGGGTTGTGCAACAGTATCTCATTTGATTGCAAATTTTACAAAAGCCTTAGAAAATATTGAATAATTTAAAATAACTGTGATATACTATAAATGTCTAAAGAAATTGATGCGGATGACTCAGTATAAAACCGACTAAAGAGACGATAAGGGAGTATTGATGATTGTCACGTTCGTGTTGAAGACCTTTCCACTGGTTAGGGATCCTAAGAACTGACTATATACACCCACCTGTACATAAGTATAGGTTTTATCGTAGATCCAAAACGTTTCTTTGGACTTTTTTATTGCATTTTTTTAGAAAATGGTGTATAATATAAGAACCTTTAAGGGGTGATATAAATGTCTAAAAAAAGAGATAAAATTGTTGATCTAGAATTAATTGATAAAGAAAAAGCTTTAGATACACAATTATTAGAAAATAAAATTAAGTTACAAACAGAAATAGATTTACCTAATATTTATTATGTTAAGACACTTGAATTAATAAGAGATATTGTTATTCTCTTACGTGATAATGAAAAACCATTACCAGATGAATTTTACAGACATTATGATTTAGTATTAAGTGAAATAGAACCTGCTATAGATGATTTAACACTAGATTCTTTAAGTCTAGTAATAGAACAGTATAAAGATATTGTAGAAATTGATAGAGGACATAATTTTAGTAAACATTACCAACTTAAGAATAATATAAAATCAAGACATAAAGAATTTCAAAAGGTAATAACAAGTCATAAATAAAAGGGGATGAAGTTATGCAAAAAGAAAAAGTTGATAGCAAAGAAGTTTTACTAAAACATATCGCTAAAATAGATGAGTATTTTAATAATAAAGAACCTATTCCTTATGAAGAAGCTCATAATGTATTATTATTAGTAGGTATGTTATCTAAGATAAAAGAGCAAGAAAGCATATCTAAAGTTTCTAATTTAAAAGTTGGACATAATTGTTATCATACATTACAACGAAGTTATAGAATAATTTCTAAAGAAGCATCTTTTACTCTTAATAATATTACAGATAAGAATCTTGCAATTATTATAGGTCAGTTTGGAATATTACAATACTTAGAACAATATTTAGAAAAAGAAAAAGATATACCATTAAATATATTAATGGAAATGAATGCAAGAACAGTTAAGGGTATAGGTGAAAGTGAAAAAGTATTTAAGAAAATAAATCACATAAGTAGGTAAATTTACTTACTTTTTTATTTTTTTTGTTGACTTATGACAACTTGTCACATATAATGGTATAGTGACTGTTAGGAGGGAGTTTAATGCCTAGTGATACATTCTTGAGATTAAATGATGAAAAGAAGAAAAAACTAATGGATGCAAGCTTTAAAGAGTTTTCTTTATATAACTTTAATGATGCTTCTATCAATAGAATTATTAAAGAAGCTGGTATTCCTAGAGGAAGTTTCTATATGTACTTTGTTGATAAAAAAGATTTATACTTTTATCTATTAGAACAATACTTAGAAGTACTTATTAATAATATGAAAAATGATTTAATAAAGAATAAAGGAGATCTTTTTAAAATGTTTCAAGATAACATTAAAGAAAGCTATAATTCCTTTAAAAAGAATAATATTAACTTTTTAAAAAAATCTTTAGAAAATATCACTATTATGGAAGAGTCTAAGAAAACCTTTGGTTTTCGTGATAAGAGACTACTTAGAGAACTTATTCCTAACATCAATTTAGAATTACTTAATGATAATGCTAAGAAGCATATTGAAGTAATTTTTGCCATTAATATGCACCTTTTAATGGTAACTTTAATGAAGTTGTTAAAACAGGATAGTCTTGATGAAGAGATACTTAAAGACTATTATGAACAACTAGATATTTTAAAATATGGGTGTGTTAAGAAGGAGGATTTATGTTAAAGATATTTAGATATTTAAAAGATAATATTTTATCAGTTATTCTAATTATTTTATTACTAATAGTTCAAGCGAACTGTGATTTAACTATACCTCAGTATACTTCTAATATTATTAACGTAGGAGTACAACAAGGTGGTATAGAAGAAGTTAATCCTAAAGTAGTTAGAAAATCTAAGTTAGATGAGATTTTACTTTTTGTAAGTGATAAAGAAAAAGAAGAGACTTTATCTAATTATGAGTTAGTTACTGAAAAAAGTGATGAACATGACTATGATATCTTAAGTGAAGAACCAGTTTATGTTATTAAAGATGAAAGTATTTCTAATAGTGACTTAGAGAAGGCTATCCTTGTAGATTATATGTTAACTAGTAAAGAGAAAGAAGCAGTTAACATCCAAAATGAAATTAAAAAGGAAATGCCAGAATCTATGCAAGATATGGCTATAATAGATATCATTAAAATGTTACCTAGTAATGAACTTAATGATATGAGAAAATCTATTAATGAACAATTTTCTGCAATGCCAGATAGCATTATAAGTCAAAGTGCTGTGGCAGCGATAAAATTAGAATATAGTGAAGTAGGCCTTGATACTGATGCTATTCAAACTAATTACATTATAATTACAGGTCTTAAGATGTTAGGATTATCTTTAATAAGTGTAGCATCAACAATTCTAACAGTACTTTTAGGAGCTAGAGTTGGTTCTGGTCTATCTAAACGTGTTAGAAATAAAGAGTTTAAAAAAGTCTTAAACTTTGGAACAGCAGAGTATAAAGAAATAGGTATATCATCATTAATTACTAGAAGTACTAATGATATTCAACAAGTACAAATGATGATTATTATGACTCTAAGACTATTTATCTATGCTCCTATAATTGCTTTTGGTGCAGTTAGAAAAGTATTTGAAACAGCCCCATCAATGACTTATATTATTTGGTTAGGAATAGTTTGTGTATTAACATTAATATTTACTTTATTTGCCCTTACTATGCCTAAATTTAAGAAAGTACAAAAACTAATAGATAAATTAAACCAAGTAACAAGAGAAATTATTACAGGTATTCCCGTAATTAGAGCTTTCTCTAATCAAAAATATGAAGAAGAAAGATTCAGCGTTGCGAATACTAACTTAAAGAAAACAAACCTATTTGTTAATAGAGTAATGAACTTTATGATGCCAGGTATGATGTTTATTATGAATGGTATTGTTGTTCTAATTATTTGGACTAGTGCTCATAAAATTGATGAAGGTTTATTACAAGTTGGAGATATGTTAGCATTTATTCAATATTCGATGCAAATAATTATGTCATTCTTAATGATATCAATGTTTTCTATTATGTTACCACGTGCTAATGTTTCTGCTAACCGAATCATGGAAGTATTAGAAACAGATGAAGAGGTTAAAGACCCAGAAAAACCTAAAACATATAGTAAGAGAATTAAAGGTTTAGTAGAGTTTAAGAATGTTAGTTTTAGATATCCTGATAGTGATGAAGATGTTATTACTGATGTAACATTTACTGCAAAACCTGGAACAACAACAGCTTTTATTGGTTCTACTGGTAGTGGTAAAAGTACGCTTATTAACTTAATACCAAGACTTTATGATGTTACTAAAGGAGAAATATTAGTTGATGGTATTAATGTTAAAGATGTTTTACAGAAGGATTTACATGATAGAATCGGTTATGTTCCACAAAAAGGAATATTATTCTCTGGAACAATAGAATCTAATATTAAATATAGTGATGAATCTATGTCTGATGAGAAAATGATAGAAGCAGCACGTATTGCTCAAGCAGAAGAGTTTATCCTTGCTAAAAAAGATGGATATAAGAGTCCTATTAGTCAAGGAGGTACTAACGTATCTGGAGGACAAAAACAAAGATTATCAATCGCTCGTGCAATCGCTAAAGATCCAGAAATTTATATTTTCGATGATTCTTTCTCTGCTTTAGACTTTAAGACTGATTTTGAACTTAGAAAAGCTTTACATGAATATGCTAAAAACTCAACTATCTTTATCGTCGCTCAACGTATTAATACCATACTAAAAGCAGATCAAATTGTAGTACTTGATGAAGGTAAAGTAGTTGGTATTGGAACTCATCACGACTTAATCAAGAACTGTTCAGTTTATCGTGAAATAGCTGAATCACAACTTTCAAAGGAGGAGTTAGAAAATGCCTAGAGGAGGAATGGGAGCAGTACAAAAGGCTAAGGACTTTAAAGGAACTTTAAAGAAATTACTTAAATATTTAGGTACATATAAAATAAGTTTAGCATTTGTTATTATCTTTGCTATTAGTAGTGCTGTTTTCTCAATAATTGGACCTAAAATATCAGGACAAGCCACTACGGAAATATTTAATGGACTATTAGGTAAAGTAATGGGAACTACTAATGGAATTGATTTTTCTAAAGTAGGAACTATTCTATTAACATTGTTATCTTTATATATAATTAGTGCAATTTTCTCTTACTTACAAGCTTTCATAATGAGTGGTGTAAACCAAAAAGTTACCTTTAATTTAAGGGAACAAATATCTCATAAAATGCATAAATTACCACTTTCTTATTTTGAAAGTAAAACAACAGGAGAAATATTATCAAGAGTTACTAATGATGTTGATACTTTATCTCAAAGTTTAGATCAATCAATATCACATTTGTTAACTTCTATTACAACTTTAATTGGTGTAGTAGTTATGATGTTAACAATAAGTCCTCTAATGACTTTAGTAACATTAGTAATAGTACCTATCGCTTTATTCATGATGAGTTTTATTATGAAACACTCTCAAAAATACTTTTTAAATCAACAGAAGTATTTAGGTGATATAAATGGTACTATAGAAGAAGCTTATTCTGGTCATACTGTTATTAAATTATTTAACGGAGAAGATAAGACTATAGAAGACTTTAATAAAACTAATGAAAAGTTATATAATTCAGCATGGAGAGCTCAATTTTTCTCTGGGATGATGCATCCAATTATGAATTTTATTGGTAATATTGGTTATGTATTAATATCTATTTTAGGAGGATATTTAGTTATAAAGAATAAAATAGAAGTAGGTGATATCTTATCATTTACACAGTATATCAGAAACTTTATAAATCCGCTTTCACAAATAGCCCAAATTGGTAATATGATTCAGTCAATGGTAGCATCTGCAGAACGTGTCTTTGAATTCTTAGAAGAAAAAGAAGAAGTTCCTGAAGTTAAGAAAGTAACATATGACTTAGACAAGATGGGTAATACAGTTACTTTTGATAGTGTTAAGTTTGGTTATAATAAAAATAAAATTATTATTAATGACTTTAGTGCTAAGATGCATAAAGGACAAAAGATCGCTATCGTTGGACCAACAGGTGCTGGTAAGACAACTATTGTAAAACTATTAATGAGGTTCTATGATGTTAACTCTGGTTCTATTAAAATAGATGGAGTTGATATAAAAGATATGAAACGTGATGATTTAAGAAGTCTCTTTGGTATGGTTTTACAAGATACTTGGCTATATAGTGATACTATTAAAGAAAATATCCGTTATGGTAATTTAAATGCTAATGATGAAGCTGTATATGATGCAGCGATAGCATCACACGTTGATCACTTTATTAGAACAATGCCAGAAGGTTATGATATGGTTCTAAATGAAGAAAGTGATAATGTTTCTGCTGGTCAAAAACAATTACTAACAATTGCAAGAGTCATCCTTAAAGATCCAAAAATATTGATTTTAGATGAAGCGACTAGTAGTGTTGATACCAGAATGGAACAGTTAATCCAAGAAGCTATGGATAATTTAATGGAAGGAAGAACAAGTTTTGTTATCGCTCATAGACTTTCTACTATTAAAAATGCTAATTTAATATTAGTAATGAAAGATGGAGATATAGTAGAACAAGGAACACATGATGAATTACTTAAGAAAAATGGTTTCTATGCAGAACTATACAATTCACAATTTGAAAGTGTTGCAGAATAGATAATTATCTATTCTTTTAATATTATATTGAGAATTGACAATATATTTGCTATATTATAATCGGTGATGTAGATGATAGATGAAATTGAAATAAATATTAATAGTGGTAGTTATAATAGAATAAATGCCCTTATTGATTATAATAATAAAAAATGCTATATGAATAATAAGACTTATAAAGTAGATAATACATTTCTAGAAGAACTAAAAAAGATACTATATACTTTTAAAAAAGAATATGGGTCTATAAATGCCATAGATATAGAAGAATTTGAAATAATAGTAACTAATAAAAATCATAAGGATAGATATCATGGTAAAGGAATATATCCTAATAATTATAAAGATTTAATAAATTTATTAGAGAGGTTAAAATGAATGAGAGATTATTAAAATTATTAAATTGTCAAGAAGAGTTAAATAAAGGATTATCTACTTATATAGAAGCTTTTGTTGATTTTTATGGAGAAGAAAAAAAATCAGAAATAGAAGAAGCATTTAAAAATGCGATGTATATTGGCTATCAAACTCCTGATCAAATTTTTTTAACTCTAAATAAAATAGAAGATAATACATCTAATGAATTAATCACTAAAATTCTATTAGAAAATAAAACAAATTTAACAAAGGAAGATTTATTCCAAAACTATTCATTTAAATATGAAACTCTTATGCCTATTCATAAGTATAGAGAATTTTATGATTTATATAAGTTAACAGAAGAACAACGTCTAAAAATATTTATAGATAATGGCTATAATTTAATAAAGTGGTATTTGCCATCTCTAACTTCAGAAGAATTTATTAGTATATGTGATAGTAAAACTATACCTTTAAAATATCAAAATCTACCTGCTTGGATAAAAAATAAAATAGAATACTATTTTGATAGTTCAAATTGTCAAAAAGAATATTTAGAAAAATTTAATAAAACAAAAGAATTACTACAAAAAATAGATTCGAGTATTGATGAGAGCAACTTTGAAGAAAAGTTAAAAGATACAAAATTTCAGCAATTAAAAGAGTTATTAGAAATATATTTGATACAAAAAGAAGAATATACTTCTTATATGGAAAAATTTTCAAAATATTATGAATATATTGAAAAAACAAATCACCTAAAGCATGTTTTAATGAATAAGTATTATCAACTGCTTATTAAAGAGAACATTGATTTAATTCCTCTAGATAAAAGAACAGGTTTGGAAGAATTTTTTACTGATAGCACCAAAGAATATAATCTAGACCCATATATTAAATTCTTATTTGGCTTTTCTCTAATTGGAAGTTGTGGCCTAGACTGTTTTAAAGAAGAAAAAAACAAAGAATTAGAAAAAGGTGATACTAATTCTTGGAGCGTTGAAGAAACAAAAAAAGCAAGAATAAAATATTTTAATATGAATGGAATAAACTTATCTGGTAGTTATGAAGATTATATAGATAATCCTGAGGTGAAAAAAATATGGCCTGATGAACAGAGAGTTAAACATTTTTTTGAAATTCGAGATACACTTATAAATGATTTTAATATTGAATATTTTAATAGTATTAGTACAAATAAAGAATTTAGAGAAATGATTAATTCACTCAATTTATTAGATAAAGAAGATTGTTTCAATGCTAAATTATATGAAACAAGTGGTGCTTGTGTTAATCCTAATGTTATTTTAAAAAATAATAACTACAGTTTGTATTCACTTGTAATAGTAAATTTTAACTTATATGATATAGATTTAATGGATCAAAAAATAATTCATGAATTAAATCATTTATATGAATTGTTTTTAGAATATGTTGATGGAAATGATTATTCTATAATATGCGGATGGGACTATTCTGTTGAAAAAATTAATCAAGACAAAATAGAACCAATAGACACATTAAACGTTGATAATAGTAAAAGAGAATATGAATTATATAGTGAAATCATTAATGAATTAATTGCTAAAGATATTTGTAGAAAAATGTACCAAAAAGGAAATTATGTTTTTGGTAATCCTCATGAGCATAAAATTTACAATTCAACTAGTTATGATAGTTCTTCTTTTTTAGCAAAAGATTTTTACCATGAATTTAAAGATGCCATTATAAAAAGTAGAAGAAATGGAAATATTCAAATAATACTTAACGAAGTAGGTAAAGACAATTTTGATGATCTTAATTCTTTATTTGCAATATTTAATGAACATTTTGGAGGAATGAAGTTCTATAACCTAGTATCTTCTTTAAATTCTAATCAAGAAACAGAACAAACAAAAATATATTATGACTTGGTAAAACAAAGAGATGAAATTCTTAAAAATATGAGATGTTATAGTAGTATGAGAAATAAAAATGTAAATAGTATATAAGAATCATTTAAAGTCATACTAATTAAATCGTGTTGCAGAATAGATGGTAAACTCCATCTATTTTTTGTTTATAAGATTCTCAAAAAAGTTATTAGTTCAGTAGAAACAATCAACAATTATAAAAAGAAATTGTAAAAGTGCTATCTATATGCTTTTTTTCTCTTTTACTTGAACTTACTTTAAAAAAATGCTAAACTAATTTTAGTAATTGTAGTGAGGTGATAATATGGATGATAAAACAAGATTATTTAAACTAGTTAGTAATGACCAAGCAAAGGTTCATAAAACATTACTTGAAGTATATAACTCTCTAAAAGAAAGAGGTTATAATCCAATAGACCAAATAGTAGGTTACTTAATAAGCGGTGACTTAGGTTATATTTCAAGTTATCAAGATGCTAGAAGTAAGATAAAAACAATAGATAGAAGTAAGATAGTTGAAGTTCTACTTACTAGTATGTTAAATAAATAATGAGATATTTAGGTCTAGATTTAGGTACTAAAACTATTGGCCTTGCTATTAGTGATAAAACAGGTTTAATTGCATCTTCTTATAAAGTTTTACATCATGATAATAATCCTAAAGACTGTTTAGATGAATTAAAATCTATTATAGAAACACTTGATGTTGAAGCCCTTGTTTTAGGACTACCTAAGAATATGAATAATACTTTAGGAAAAAGAGCAGAAGCTACTCTTGAATTTAAAGAGTTTTTAGAGTCTAATATAGATATCCCTATTTATTTAGAAGATGAAAGACTAACTACTAAGAGTGCTGAAGCTATTCTAATAAAAGGAGATACTAGTAGAAAAAAACGTAAAAAAGTTATAGATAAAGTAGCTGCTACAATTATATTACAATCATTTTTAGATAGGAGAAAATAATATGGATGGAAAAAATCAATTTAAATTAAAAGATGAATATGGTAATGAAACAATTTATGATGTTTTATTTACTTTTGATAATGAAGAAACTAATAAAAGTTATATAGTATACACAGATAATAGTACTGATGATGAAGGTAATGTTCAAGTATATGCTAGTGTATATTATCCTGGGACTGATTCTACAAAGTTAGATCCAATTGAAACAGAAAAAGAATGGCAAGTTATTGAAAAAATACTTGAAACTATTCAAGAAGAAGTTAGGGCTCAAGCTTTAGATAGTACTGAAGGTAGTGATGCTTAATTAATAAAGGGGATTGGCAGTATGAAGAAGATACGTATATTGGCCCTGGTACTTGCTTTTGTTGGTATATTATTAATAACATCATTTATATATTATCAGTATAATATTAGTCCAGTTGATAGTAGTAGTAATGCTAATATAGAAGTAGTTATACCTGAAGGTATGTCTACTAATAATATTGCAAAGACTTTAAAAGATAAAGGTTTAATTAAAAGTGAGTTATTTTTTAAAGCTTATTTAAGATTAAATAATGTTGGAAGTCTTAAAGCATCGACTTATCTTTTAACTAAAAGTATGAATTTAGAAGAAATAGTAAATGCTTTAGTAACAGGTACTGCTAATAAAGATGTTATTAGATTAACCTTCAAAGAAGGAGAAACTATTGTAGATTATGCTAATTTAATTGCAGAATCTACTAATATAACTAGTGAAGAATTTATAAGCACTACTAAAGATCCAACTTTACTTAATACATTAATAAATGATTATTGGTTTTTGACAGATGAAATACTAAATGAAGATATATATTATCCATTAGAAGGATATTTATTCCCAGATACATATGAATTTAATAAGGATAATTTAACTAGTGAAGAAATTATTAGAACACTTCTTGATGAAGAAGGAGAAAAACTAGCACCTTATAGAGAAGAGTTAATGGACACAAATATTCATAGTATTATCACTCTAGCTAGTATAACAGAACTCGAAGGAGTTAAAGATGAAGATAGAAAGCTAATTATCAGTGTATTTAATAATAGACTAGCACAAGGTATGAATTTAGGTAGTGATGTTACTACATATTATGCTTTTAATGAAGAAATGGATTCTGACCTTACTAGTGAGATGTTTAATACATATAATCCTTATAATACAAGAAGTAGTGAAATGGCAGGAAGACTTCCAGTAGGACCTATATGTAATCCATCTGTATCAAGTATTGAAGCTGCTCTTAATCCAGAAACTAGTGATTATTTATATTTTGTAGCAGATAAAAATAGAAATGTATATTTTACAAAAAGTGCCAGTGAACATGAAGCAAAAGTACAGGAATTAAAAGAAAATGGTGATTGGATATGGTAAATAATACTTATACAAAAATAAAAGAAATAAGAGAATATGCAAGAGATAATAAAGTACCTATTATGAACCAAGAAGGAATAGATTTTTTAACAACATTTATTATTAAACATCAAATAAAAAATGTTTTAGAAATAGGGACAGCGATAGGATATTCTGCTATTATGATGAGCCTATGTAGTCCTACTTTAAAAGTTACGACAATAGAACGAGATGAAGAAAGATATTTAGAGGCAATTAAGAATATTAAGAAATTAAATCTAGAAGATCGTATTACTTTAATATTTAATGATGCCCTAAAAACTAGAGTAGATGGTAAATATGATCTTATCTTTATAGATGCTGCTAAAGCTCAAAATATTAAATTCTTTGAACTATTTGAAAGGAATTTAAATGATGGGGGATTTATTATTACTGACAATATGTACTTCCATGGTTTAGTAAAGAAAAGTGAAAAAGAAATTAAAAGTAGAAATGTTAGAGGAATAGTAAGAAAGATAAAAGATTATATAGCCTTTTTAAAAGAAAATGACAACTATAATACAACGATTTATGATATAGGTGATGGAATAGCTGTATCAGAGAAAAAGACTAAAGGAGGTGCTTAATTATGTTTATTTTAGCGACAGCAGATGCTTGTGGTGATGTTGCTTTAGCAAATATATTATCATTAACACAAACTGCTTTTGATATTATATGTATCGCTGTACCTATAATATTAATTATTAGTTTAGCACTTACTCTTTTTAAAGTTGTAACTGATCCAGATCAAAAACATTTTATAAGAAAGATAATATCTCAAATAGCAGCAGCTATAATAGTATTTTTATTACCAACTATAGTTAATATAATTATGGCATGGGTACCTGATGGAGGAATGAATATAGGTTCTTGTTGGCAAAAAGCTAGAGAAACCAAAGGAGAGTTAGGTATAATATTACCAGTAGATGAAATAAATAAGTAGAAAGAAGGTAAGTGTATGACTAATATAATTTATCAGGGTAAAATAAATTGTCAATTCTGGGGTAAATTAATTCATCATTTTTCTAAAACTTCAGGTTTACTAAATGTTACCTGGGGGGGGGCAGTTTACTTGTAGATTAAGTAATATAATTACTTTCTTTCATAGTGTAAAAAGAATAGAACAAGCTAATTCTATTCTTTTTATGATGTCAAAATATTTGATACCGAGGATTATATGTGTTAAAATTTCTATAGATAATAAGAAGTATAGGAACATATATAATTGGGCATTTTAAGTAGTAAAGGAGTTAGTTTTTATGAATAAAAAGAAATATATAATAATATCAGTAATAGTAATATCAATAAGTATAATAGCATTACTAGGAACAACTTATGCATTACTTACTATGACTATAGAAGGAGATAAAAAGATAACTTTAACAGCAGGGATACTAAGTGTAGATTTTAAAGAAGGAGATAATATAAATTTAGATAATATCGCTCCAATGACAGATAAACAAGGACTTAAAACAACTCCATATACTTTTACAATAACAAATACTGGTAATATAAATGCTTACTATCATGTATCATTAGAAGAAGATAGCAATAATACTTTATCCAACAATTATTTAAAGATGAGACTTACAAATGATAAAGGATATGATAGTGGAATAGTTAAAGTAAATAATTATGGAACAGGTACATTTGATGTAATGAATGAACAAATATTAGAACCAAGTGATAATACTACCTATACCTTATGGATGTGGTTAGATGAAGATGCAGACAACTCTGCTCAAGGAAAACTATATCAAAGTAAAATAGTAGTAACAAGTTATGATAGAAAACAAAATAGTCCAAATGCTCCAGAGTTAGATGATGGAATGATAGCAGTAACATATAATGGAAGTAACTGGGTAAAAGCAGATGAAAGTACTAATTATTGGTATAATTATAATAATGGACAATGGGCCAATGCAGTGACAGTATCATCATCAACAAGAGATAATTATTTAAGTGCATCTACAGGAACAGTAATAAATATGAATGATATAGAGACAATGTGGGTGTGGATACCAAGATACAGTTATACAATAGGTAGTGTTGATGGAACAAACTATTATGGAAAACAAGGGGAATATTTAGATAGTACACCAACACAAGTCTTACCAGGAGAGATAGATATAAAGTTTGTTGATGTAGATACAAAAGATAGAGGAACTGCAAAATATATAGTAAGTAATGGTATAAGTAATAATAGTTGGTATACCCCAGATGCCTTTACGTTTGGTAGTGTTGAACTTTCTGGGATTTGGGTAGGAAAGTTTGAAACTTCTAGTAGTAATCCAAGTGCTGATTCTGGTGGTGGGAACACAACTGATTTAGATGCGATGATAAAACCCAATGTAACAAGTTGGAGAAATATAAATGTAAGTAATGCTTTTACAGTATCACAAAAAATGAATGATGATGGGAATAGATATGGTATAGAGAGTACAACAGATACACATATGATGAAGAATAGTGAGTGGGGTGCAGTGGCATACTTAAGTCAAAGTAAATATGGAAAGTTAGGTAATACTAATTATAGTGGAACGAATAAAGAAATATATCAGAATAAGTCTGATCAATATATAACAGGATGTAGTTATGGTGCACCATCAAGTAATAACAATGATTATGGATGTCAATACCAATATAATGTAAATATAAATGGAACAGGGGCTTCCACTACTGGAAATATTTATGGTATATATGATATGAGTGGAGGTGCTAATGATTATGTAATGGGAAACTATAATGATGTAGTTGGTGATTCTAGTTTTAGTGAACCACTTTCAATAGAGGTTAAATATTATAATAAATATACTAGTGATGATCTTAATGTTGCTTGTAATGGTAGTGCATGTATAAGTCAAGGATTATCTGAAACAACTGGCTGGTATAATGATGCACAAACGATGGTAAAGGATTTAAATCCGTGGATGGCACGTGGCTCTGAATATAATTATGATGGAGGAATTTTTACAGTTACTGCAACAAATCCTGGAAGTGCTGGTAGAGGTCATTCCTTCCGCCTAGTAGCAACAATAAGGTAGGTGATAGTAATGAAAGAAGCGATTAAAAATAATAAAAAGGTAATAATAATATTGGTTGCAATAATTCTTATTTTATTAATAGGAATAGCATATGCCTATCTTAGAACAACTCTAGAAGGACAAGAAGAGTATGTAATAAGAGTAGGAACACTTGACTTAGTACTTGGAGAAGATAATGAATTAACACTTGAAAAACAAATACCTATAGAAGATAGTGAAGGTATGAGTTTAAATGGCTTTAGTTTTTCTTTAACTAATAATGGAAATATAGAAACAGATTATACAATATATTTAGATGATATACCTCTAGATGAAGGGGAAACAAGGATGCCTGATAGTGCTATAAGGTATAGTCTAACAAGAAATGATGAAGTATTTATGACTAGAAATATGACTACAATGGGAAGTGATCCAAATAGAAGAGTAGACTTTGGAACAATAGGGATAGATGAAACTATTAATTATACTTTAAGAATCTGGATAGATTATGATGCAACTACAGAAGAGGCAAGTGGTAAGACATTTAAAGGAAAGTTAAGAGTAGTGGCAACACAACCAGTGGGAGAAGAAGTTAGTACAGTGTTGTTGTTAGAAAATATTCCTAAAGAAAATCAATATGATGATGGAACAGATACATTTATAACAGGCGAAGATCCTAACAATTACATTTGGTACTCTGGAAAGTTATGGAGAGCAGTATCTGTAAATAATGATGCAAAAACTACTAAGCTAGTAACTCAATGGAATATAAGTGCAACTAATTATGATAATGATAGTAATGAGTTTGAAGGAAGCTATATAGAAGAGTGGTTAAATGATACTACAGAAGATGGATTTTTAGGAAATTTAAGAGATTATCAAAAATTTATTGTAATGGATTCTAAATGGGATACAACTATTGATGACAGTTCTGGACTAGGAAGTAGTGAAAAACCAAGTGGTACTTCAACCGTAATAGATCCAGTAGGATTATTAAATAAGTATGAGTATCAATCCAGTTATTATGGTCTGGATTTTGCCGATCATAATAGTTATTTAAATAATGGACTGTATTGGTGGACTTTAACACCTGATTCTTTATCTCAAATTAATCTTATTCAAAATACTGGTAACCCAATTAAATCAAGTGTTTTGGGTAGAAACGGTATTCGTCCATCAATAAACTTAAAAAGTAATGTAAAAATAGTTGATGGCGATGGAACAATAGATAATCCATATCGTTTAAAGGGTGATAATGATACTAATCTTTCTGGAACGTTACTTAATACAAGATATAGTGGTGAATATGTAAGATTTGGTACGGATGAAAATAATTTATATAGAATAGTAAGCCATGAAAATAGAATAGGGACTAAAATAACTAGTGCAGAACCTTTGAAAGATTCTGGAACATTTAAAACACTTGCATTTGGAAATAGTGAAATTTATTCTAGTACAAATACAATAGGCTCATTTCTTAATGGTGATTACTTAACAAATTATGTAGGAGATAATTATAGTAATATGATAGAAGATGATACTTCTTGGTATTTAGGGACAGTAGAAAATGGAGCTAGTTATAAATTTGCTAAATATATAGATATAAACATGTCAGGATATGCTATAATTACTGATGCGAAAGTAGGCTTACTTCGTTATGGAGAGTTAATGGCAGGACAATTTAATATAAATGATAATAATACATTTTGGTGGACTTTGACACCAGCAGAAGAGGTAGCTGTTTATTATTTATCTGATCTAGGTGGTGTTAATGCTTATGGACTTTATTATTCATTTGGAATAAAACCTTCTTTAAATCTAAAATCTAACGTTGTAATAACAGGAGGAAATGGTACTAAAAATAATCCATTTACGTTATCGTAGAAATTATATTATTGGAGAAAATCAGGTAAATGATTATAATTAAAGGAAAAACTTCATTTAAATCTCCAATAATGTTTTATATTTAATAAATCGACAATGGAATTCAATAGTATATTAAGTATTACCAAAAAAACTTATGATATAGTTAAAATTACTACTTATATAATAAAAGTATGGTTATTTCTATTAAAATAAGACTATTTTTGAAGGTAAACTATCAAGCTTATAGCATTTAATAATGACCATATATTCCTATACCAGTTAATAAACATATATATGTTATTGGAGAAAAAGAAAAAAGAAACCATTATATATCAATGGTTTCTTTTAAAATTCTCCAATAACTTAAAATCTACGATAAAGTGAATTATTGTAGATCTACAATAATTTACGCTTGAATTAGGAAGTACATCTTAGTACTTTCTTTTTTTCTTTTATTACTTTATAATACTATCGAGGAGTTGATTATAGTGAATGTACTTGTAACAGGTAGTAGTAGAGGACTTGGTAAATCTATTATCTTAGAATATGCTAAGAATGGGTATGATGTTATTATTAATTATAATAATAGTGAAAAGGAAGCTTTAGAATTAAAAGATTATGTAGAGTCTAATTATAAAGTGAAAGCTTTAGTAGTTAAATGTGATATATCTAAAGAAAGTGAAATAGACTCTATAATAAATAAAATTTATAAAGAGTTTGGTCATCTTGATATTTTAGTTAATAATGCTTCTATTGCCCTCGATCAAGATTTTGAATTAAAGACGAAAGAAGATTTTATGAAAACTTTAGAAGTTAATTTAGTAGGGACTTATCTTTTATCTAAGAAAATAGGCCTTAAAATGAAAGAAGCTAAAAATGGAAATATTATTAATATTTCTTCAACAAATGGACTTGATACAACTTATCCTGAGTCAATTGATTATGATGCTTCTAAGGCAGGTATTATTTCTCTTAATCATAATCTTGCTAACTATTTCGCCCCATATGTTAGAGTTAATACCATCTGTCCAGGCTGGGTTAATACAGATATGAATAAAGATTTGGATAAAGAGTTTATAGATGAAGAAACATCTAAAATTCTTCTTAATCGTTTTGCAGAGCCTGAAGAAATTGCCAATCTTGTATATTTCTTAGGAAGTGATAAAGCTAGTTATATAAATGATTCTATTATTAGAATAGATGGAGGTGTTAGAAGATGAGTGATGAGTTAATTAAAAAAATAGATTTAAAGATTAAAAATGAACTAAGTAAGATAGATGAATTAGAAAGAATAAATAGTGAGAAAGTATTGAATGCTTTTATAAAAGAACAAGTC
>CALVJB010000015.1 GCA_944332025.1 uncultured Bacilli bacterium | reverse complement strand
TTGCTCAAAAAAGCTCTAGAATCTTTAATATATAAAGGTTCTAGAGCTTTTTAACTTTTTTTCATTATTTTATCCTGAAACTTTTTAATGAAATTTTTGTGAATATTTAAAATTATCAAAAAATGATTTAAATATTTTTTTAGAATGTTCATCTTCTAAATTAGATTCAGGATGCCACTGTACTCCTATTATAAATTTCTTATCTTTAAGTTCAACCCCTTCTATTAGTCCATCACTACTTCTAGCACAGATTAAATTATTATCTAGTTCTGGAACATGATAACTATGTCTAGAATTAACCCATATCTTTTCCTCGCCTATAATAGAATAAAGTTTACTATTCTTATCAATTATAACAGAATGAACGTAATCCTTATTAGGTTCTAAATGATTAATAAGAGTATTATTTTTAATAGTATTATCATAACCTATTCTCTTTTCACCACTTAATACTTTACTTAAAGCTTGCATCCCCAAACATATTGCAAGTAAAGGTTTATCCCTCCTAATAGCATAATCAATAACTACTTCATCAAGACTGTACCAAGTATCACCTCCTGGTAAAATAAAGCCATCGCACAAACTAAGAACACTCTCTAAATCTTTAATATCTTCTTCACTATAAACAATTTTACAAGACATCTCATCTTTATCAACAGGTAATATTAATAAAGGAATACCTCCAAACTTAATAACAGCAAGTCTAACTTCCTCTACACAAATAATATTAGTTTCTCCACTATATAACCTACCCACTATTCCAATAATAGGTTTAATATTAATCACCTCAAAATAAGATATGAAAAAAGATAAGAATATTTAACTCTTATCTTAATTATTTATATATAATTATACTAGTAAAATAAACTATATACTAAATTATAAATATTTGAATTTGCATCCATTACAATCGTTTCATCAGATATTTCTACCATTAAATCATAAGAAGTAAATATTTTAAATGTATTTTTTAATATTTCTTGAATAGTACTATTAATAGATAATATATCTTTGACATATAACACGAACTGTGATATATTATCAACATACAAAGAAGAAACACTTTTTGGATATTGAATCCAGATATTTACTTCTTTTATAGAACTCGTACCGCTATTCGTTCTGGACGTTAGTATGGGGCTTTGCACATCATACATAGTGGCAGAGTTCTTTTTTTGTATATACATAGTCTGCACTTCTAAATTATAATGTTTATCTGAAACGTAATTAACAACACAATAATTATTTTTAATCCATTTTTTAAACGTTAAAACAGGTTTACCAGATTCATAATTCAAAGATGAAGAAACATAATCAAATTCACTTATGACTTTAGGAATCTTCTCAAAATCATCTTCTGTTATTGCAATTTGTCCTCTCTTACTTTCAATATCAGAATTGCCATGATGTTTTAAAATATGTTTTACTGTATCTACCTTTAAAGAGACATTATAGTTTTCTACATTAATACCAGTTTTAGATTTTAGCATTAGTAGCTTTATTCACATTATCTTTAACAAATCTCTTAATATCTGATAGTTTTCTAATTATCTTAATCTTGTTACTCTCAATATTAAAAATCTCTTTATCAGTATATTTCTTTAAACTAATAGTAACACCTACTTATCAATAGGTTTCATTGTTGGGAATAATATTACATCACGAATACTTTCTTGTTCTGTAAAGAACATTACAAGTCTATCTATTCCATAACCAATACCACCTGCAGGAGGCATACCATATTCCAAAGCTTCAATAAAGTCCATATCTATATCATTCGCTTCTACATTACCTAAATCTTTTTCTTTTAATTGTTCACGGAATCTATCTAACTGATCATCTGGATCATTTAACTCAGTATAAGCATTAGCCATTTCTCTACCTGCAATAAATAATTCAAATCTATCAACAAATCTAGGATCATCTTTATTTTTCTTAGTAAGTGGAGAAATCTCTACTGGATGTCCATATAAGAAAGTTGGTTGGATTAATGTTTCTTCTACATACTTTTCAAAGAATAGATTAATAATATGACCTACTGATTTCTCATGTTCTTGAACTTCAATATTATGTTCTAAAGCAAGTTCTAAAGCTTCATCAACAGAGATTTCCTTTTTAAAGTCAATACCAGTTACTTCTTTAATTGCATCAACCATACTAATTCTCTTCCATGGTCCTTTTACACTAATATCTTGATTATTCCAATGATAATCAGTCGTACCAATAACATTCTCGGCAATATTAACAAACATTTTTTCTGTTAAATCCATCATACCTTCTAAATCAGAATAAGCTTGATATACTTCCATCATAGTAAACTCAGGATTATGTCTAGTATCCATTCCTTCATTTCTAAAGACACGACCTATTTCATAAACTCTTTCCATACCACCAACTAAAAGTCTTTTTAAAGGTAATTCTAAGGCAATTCTAAGGTACATATCAAGGTCTTGACTATTATGATGAGTAACAAAAGGACGAGCAGAAGCTCCTGTTAATAATGTTGATAAAACAGGTGTTTCTACTTCAACGAAGTCTCTATTATCTAAAAAGTTTTGAATAGAACGAATAATCTTTGGTCTTAAGAAAGCAACACGTCTAGACTCATCATTCATCATTAAATCAACATAACGTCTTCTATATCTTTCTTCAACATCAGTAAGACCATGAAACTTCTCAGGAAGTGGTCTTAAAGCCTTAACTAAAGGAGTATACTCTAAACATTTAATAGTAACTTCTCCAGTTCTAGTCTTCATAACCTTACCATATACACCAACTATATCTCCAATATCAGCAGACTTAAACAATGTATAGACATCTTCTCCTACATCATTAATAGATATATATACTTGAATAGAACCAGTCTTATCTTTAATAGAGAAAAATGAAGCTTTACCCATCTTTCTAATAAACATGATTCTACCAGCTACTCTAACTGTATCAGTCATAGACTCAAAAGCATCATGGTCTACACTTTCATACTTTTCTTTAACATCAATAGCATAATCTTCTCTATCATAACGACTACCAAATGGATCATACCCTAACTCTCTTAATTTAAGAGCCTTATCTCTTCTAACTAATTCTTGTTCTGTTAATTTTCGCTCGTACATAAAACATCCTCCTTCACTGTATCAGCTTGTACCACTTCAGTATGAACAACTTTATCATGTAATCCTTGTGCATTCTTAGTAAATGCTATCATTATTAAACTAATAATAAGTACTAAATACTGAATAACACTAAGTAAGCTACTCATATTTAAATATAAATCTTTACTTAAGAAAAGCACTAAAGCAATTGTAATAATATTAACTAAAATACTATTATTAATCATACTTCTAATAAGTAAATCATTCATAGAAAGTTCTTTATCATTAGTCTTCTTAATTTTAATTTTCATTAACTTCTTACCAAAAGTCTGCCCATTATTATAACATGGATAAACAACATAGTAAAGTAAACTTATAACAACACCAACTATAGATATAATAACAGTCTGTTTAGATATATCATAACCTAAATCTACCATTTGATTAACATACTCTTCCATAGAAACAGTACCTTCAACATAACCTTCTAAAACTCTATTTTGTTCTTCATAAAGTTTAGTAGCAGTATCATTCATAGGAATAAACATTGTAATAAGTGAACAAATCATACTAAGAAGTACTAAATCTATCAAAAATGCAAGTACTCTTTGACTAAACATCGCTTTAATATCAGGACTCTTTTTAACTTTATTTTCTTCCTGCATTTTTTTCTCTTCATCTTTAATTTTATCATAAACATTTTTCTTCTTCATAAACTTCCTCCTTAAACTCTTCTAATACTTGTAGTATATCATATAATTTAGTCATTTTATAAATTTTATTTTTAATTTCATTACTTCCTTTAACACCCTTCAAATACCAACCAACATGACTTCTTATTTCTAATACCGCCTGTCTTTCACTTTTTAAATCTGCTAACATCTTTAAATGCTTTATACACATATCTATTTTATCAATAGTACTAGGAAGAGTATAAGGCTTACCTTCTAAGTAAAGAACTGTATTTCTAATAAGCCAAGGATTACCTAAAAGAGCTCTACCTATCATTACAGCATCACATCCTGTAAAGTCTAACATCTCCTTAGCTTTCTCTGGACTAGTAACATCACCATTACCAATTACTGGAATTTTAACACTATTTTTGACATCACGAATTATATTCCAGTCCGCTTTACCAGAATAACCTTGACTTCTAGTTCTACCGTGAACACAGATAGCACTAGCACCTGCTTCCTCACAAGTTTTAGCTATCTCAACTGCGTTTATATGATTAGCATCCCATCCACTACGTATTTTAACAGTAACAGGACAATTAACTGACTTTACCACAGCACTAACTATTTCTTTTACCTTACTAGGATCTTTAAGTAAAGCACTTCCTGCTTGTGCTCTTAAAGCAACTTTAGGAACAGGACACCCCATATTAATATCAATAATATCAGGCTTCATATTTTTCTCTATATACTTAGCTGCCTCTACAAAACTATCTACATCACTACCAAATATTTGTTGAGCAATAGGACGTTCAACATCTTCCATATAAAGCATATCAATAGTCTTCTTATTATCATAACATATTGCCTTATCACTAACCATTTCTGCATAAATAAGACCACAACCCATTTCTTTAACTATTTTACGATATGCACTATTACAAATACCTGCCATAGGAGCAAGTACAACTCTATTATCTATTTCAACATTACCTATTTTCCACATAAAATCACCTTACACTTGCAAAATATAAACTTTTATGTTACTATGAATATGTAAAATAAATTTACATAAACTATTAAGGGAACATTTAGCATTGGATAACTAGATGTCTACCCCCAAAAATATTTAATTAAAGGTGATAGACATTAATCTTTCTAAAAGATTAAGTGTCTTTTTTTATTTCTGTTATTAGGAGAATAACGAGGAACAAAATGATACAGACATAACGTAATACCTTTAATACAAATACACGTTTCTTCATCTATACCAAACCTCCTTTCCGGAGGTAGACACCCTACTACTAAAATTCCCTTAAGCATATTATATACTAAAGACAATATTGATACAAGCATTTTTTCACAAATTAGATACTATTATTTTTTAATACTATTGCGATATAAAGTTAATATTTTTGAAGACTCAAATATACATTCCTCTTTATCAAACCCCAAAATATCAACAATTGTATCATCATTTAATTTATTCGGAAGCATCATCTTTAAAGATAAATCAAAAAGATTAAACGGTATTTCTTTACTAAGTATATTATCTAAAATAATCTCTTTATAATTACCTTGTTCTAACAAATGCAAACCTACCAAATCTTTATTATGCAAAACTAATAAATTAGGAAACCTATACCAAGTAATGTCATCAGTATGAGAATAAACACTTTCATAATTATCATCAAGTGGTAACAAAGCATATGGACTAAATTCGTCTAATTTATCATTAACTTTGTATACTTGCGATATATTACAACCTAAACATTCACTATTATAATACTTTCTTAATAGATTATCTCTAACTACTTTTTGATATTCAGTTTCACTACTACTAGTTATTAAATTAGCATGTAAATCTTTATTTTTACTTCTTAATCTCCACTCATCTATTACCTTTCCATTTAACAAACATTCAATTAAATCTTTATTAACAGTTTCTAAATCATAAAATCTTCTTCTTAAATGTTCTTCTTTATATTTTTTTACTTCTTCTTTTATTGCTTCTAATTCATAAACTAATATTTTCTTTTTATCTTCACTAAATTCATATAATTCCATTTCTATTACCTCCAACTTTTTTATTATCTTTTAACAAATCTCTAATCTCTTCAAGTAACACTACTTGTTCATCTTTTTTCTTTTCTTCCTTCTTATGTTCTATTCCCAATTTCTTATCTGCTCTATCTCTAATATTAGTAACTATCTTAACCATTACAAAGATACAAATAGCAATGATTAAAAAGTCTACAATACTCTGTATAAAAGAACCATACATAATAGAAGCCTCACCTATCTTAATAGATAACCCACTAAAGTCAAGTCCACCTAATATAACACCAAGTAAAGGCATAAATATATCATCTACTAAACTACTAACTATTTTAGAAAAGGCACTACCAATAATAACACCAATAGCCATATCTAAAACAGCACCTCTACTAATAAATTTTCTAAATTCTCCTATTTCTTTTTCCACTGCTTTCCTAGCTTTCATAACTTCCTCCATCTTTTTCCACTGGCTTTGTGAATAACTGATTTTATAATACAGAAAAAAGAACTATTTTTCAAGTTCTTTTATAAGTTCAGCTTTATTCATCTTAGAGTATCCTTTAACACCTTTTTCTTTAGCAAGTTCTTTTAACTTAGTTAAACTCATTTTCTCATAGTTAGTTTCCTCTTCTTCTGGAGGCATCTCACCATGTTCTACTAAGTAATCAATTTGTTCTTTAGTTAAAGTCTCATACTCTAATAATGTCTTAGCAAGTAAATCAAGTAAATCTCTATTTTCTTTAATTATTTTAGTAGCTTCATCATAACATTTATCAATAATCTTTCTCATTTCTTGATCTATTTCATGAGCTACTTCATTAGAGAAGTTACGAGTCTTAGCATAATCTCTACCTAAGAAAGCACTACCTTCCCTTTCTTCTAATTGCATTGGTCCTAAATCACTCATACCATATTCAGTAACCATAGCTCTTGCTATTTTAGTAGCTTTCTCAAAGTCATTTTGTGCACCAGTTGTGACTTCACCAAAGACAATCTCTTCACTAACACGTCCTGCAAGTAAACCTGTAATTTCTTCTAGTAAGTCAGTCTTAGTACGACATATCTTCTCTTCACTAGGAATCATCATATTATATCCACCAGCAGAACCACGTGGAATAATAGTAACTTTTTGAACATCATTAGCACCTTTTAACTTAATACCAACAACAGCATGTCCAGACTCATGATATGCAACTAACTTACGGTCATTTTCACTTCTTTTAGCACTAGTCTTAGCAGGTCCCATTAACACTCTATCACTTGCTTCATCAATCTCACTCATAGTAATAGCATCTTTATTACGCCTAACTGCAAGTAAAGCTGCTTCATTAAGTAAGTTTTCAAGGTCAGCACCAGAATATCCTGGAGTTCTCTTAGCAAGAGCAGGAATATTAACAGTAGGAGCTAATACTTTATTACGAGCATGAACTTTAAGTATTTCTTCACGTCCCTTAACATCAGGTAAATTAACAGTAACTTGTCTATCAAAACGTCCTGGACGAAGTAATGCAGGGTCAAGTACATCAGGTCTATTTGTTGCAGCGATAATAATGATACCTTCATTTTCACCAAAACCATCCATTTCAGTAAGTAATTGGTTTAATGTTTGTTCTCTCTCATCATGTCCACCACCAATTCCAGTACCTCTTTGACGTCCTACAGCATCTATCTCATCTATAAAGATAAGACAAGGAGCAGTTCTTTTAGCTTGTTGGAACATATCACGAACACGACTTGCACCAACACCTACGAACAACTCAACAAAATCAGATCCACTAATATAATAGAATGGAACATTCGCTTCACCTGCAACAGCACGAGCAAGTAATGTTTTACCAGTTCCTGGAGGACCATATAAAAGTACTCCCTTAGGAATTCTAGCACCTAACTTTTGGAACTTCTTAGGATTCTTTAAGAAATCAATTAATTCCTTAACTTCCTCTTTTTCTTCATTAAGTCCTGCTACATCTTTAAATGTAACTTTATTCTTTTCACTAGATAACTTAGCTTTACTCTTTCCAAAATCAAGAGAATTCTTACCTCCACCCATTTGTTTAGTTAAAAACCAAAAACAAACAAATCCAAGTATTGCTATAGGTAAAATATTAACTAAAACAAGTAATAATGTACTAGACTCTGGATCAACAGTACTAGTAAATTCAAAATCATCAACTTCACTAGCTTCCACTAACTTTTTCATTACTTGATCAGATAGAGGAACTCTAACAAAGAAAGTTTCATTCTCCTGATAATCATCTAATTTACCAGTAATCTCATAAATTTTCGCTCTATCACGAGGAGTTACTGTAATCTCACTTACTTCCTTATCTTCTAAACTACTCATAAACTCATCATAAGTTAAAACATTAACTTTCTGATTAGCAACACTAACAAAGTATACAACTCCAAGCATTACTAGAAGTAAAAAGACATATGGAAGTAAACCTTTTTTAACTACTTTTTTATTTACATTCACAAAAATCTCTCCTTTTTCTACTCATATCTCAGTATTATATCATAAAATTCATTATTAGTCTTATCAAATTTAGATTTTTTTAAACCAGGAACAAAAACTATATGTCCATGACTATCAACTACTATAGGCCATAGATCTCTATCTGAAGTAGAAATCTTACTATCTATAAAGATATCTTTTATTTTTTTATGTCCTCCTCCTTTAATAGCCATAACATCTCCAAGCTTTCTAGTTCTAACTATTAAAGGTAAAGTTACTTCCTTACTAGACAGTTTAATTATATTATTACTATTTCCTTTAACAGAATCTAATAATTCTAATTTATGACCATTAGGAAGCATTACATCTTTAGTAATTTCAATTTCATAACTACTAAGTAAAGTAGGATTTCTTCTAATAGATAAGGTATTATAACTCTTTACTACTTCCACATCATTAGGAAGATTAACCTTAGCATTACTTTTTTTACCATTAATAAGACTTTCTATTAAATCTAAATGTTTATCATTTATTAACATTAAATCATCTTGATAAAAACTAGATATAAACTTCTCTAAGATAATTCTCTTTAAGAATTTATTAATCTCTAAGTATCTATCTATATAAAGTTTATTATCTTTAACTACCCTATTAATCGCCTTACTAGCTTCCTCTTCTATAAAATCATCTGCATCACTTAACACATTACTAAACTTTAAATATTTCTTATGAATATCTTTATCTTCACTTTTTAAAAAAGGTAATACTTCCTTACGATATCTATTTCTCGTATAAACACTACTAAAATTACTCTTATCAACTGCATAAGGTATTTTATTCTTATGACAATAATCTAAAAGTTCATCTTTAGTTAAACCAATAAAAGGTCTATAAATGTAATACCCATCCATTTTTACTAATTTTTTAAAGCCACTATATCCTCTTAAAGTAGAACCTCTAGCAATTCTCATAAGTATTGTTTCCAGCAAGTCATCACCATGATGTGCCGTAAAAAGGTATTTAGCATTATATTTCTTAACTACATCATCAAAAAACTGATATCTAATATTTCTCGCTTCATTATGAAAGTTATCATCACCATAACCATTTATCTTCATATATTCGAAGATTACATTATTCTTTTTACAAAACCCTTCTAAATCTTCTTTCTCCTTAGCACTCTCACGTCTTTTATCATGATTAACATGAGCACAAACTAACACTACATCATGACACTTCCTATATTCTAAAAGTGTCTTAAATAAAGCCATAGAATCAGGCCCATAACTACAAGCAAAGACTAAAAAGTCCCCTTCTTTAACTTTAATATCTTTATATAAACTCTCAATATTCATTACCTACTAATCACTTTCCTCTTCATCATCTTCAGGTATTTTTAATATTAATTCTCCATCTTTAGAATAATAATATTTTTCTCTAGCATATCTTGCAACATAATCAGAATCTTGAAGCTTATTAACATCAGACTCTAACTCTTCTTCTTTATCTTTAAGGGAAGCAAGTTCTTTTTTTAACTCTCCTTTTTCTTGATATTTACTATATATCATAGTCCAATATCTAAAAATTGTAAACGTAGTAAAAATAATAACAGCAAAAGAAACACAAAGTAATAGTACTGGACCTAATTTTTTCTTTTTTCTTCTCTTAGCCATTAAATTTTCACCCACTTTCCTAAAATATATTATAATATCATAAAAAAACTAGTTCAATATTAACTAGTTACTTTTTACACTTTTGGGCATCTTTTTTAATTTTTTTCTTGACTTCTGGCATCTTTACCATCATTCTAAATCTTTTAGTAACATCAAAAAATAAAAAAAAGCCTAAAATAATAAGTAAATAAAAATATGGATGAATAATCGCATTATTTATTTTTCTCATAACAAGAAAATAAATAAGTACTAAATCTAAAATAAATAAAATATTAAATATAATCTTAACAACTCTATTTTTATAAAAAAGAATATTATAATTAAAATTATATAAGACTGATAAAACTCCACCATATATAAAAGAGAATATTAAAGCCACTACTTGTTCAGATAAATTCATCATCTAAACAATCTATTAAAGACACTAGAACCGTCTTTTTCTTTTTTACCATTATTTTCATCCATATAAGAAAAGCCTTTTATTAAGCCTTTAATAGAAACATTACCTGCTAAAGTATCTAATTTAACAAGTTCCAAGTCTTCACCTTTAACAACTAAAAATCCCATAACTGTTTCAAGCAAAAACTCTTCACTATCAAAGCTTTCTATCTTTTTAACTCCAGTAATAAGTAAGTTCTTTCTTTCTGTAATAGTAATACTATGATTATAATTATTAATAATTGCTTCCTTACTTTCCATATCATCACCTAATAAATAATATGCAAAAGAAAATTAAATATGAAAAAAAGAAGAATTAATCTTCTTTAGAATCTTCATCTTTAATGTTATTATATGCTTCAATAATTTTATCTTGAAACATTGCTCTAACTTCTGGATTAATTGGATGTGCAATATCACGATATCCTCCAGCTTGAGTCTTTCTACTAGGCATAGCAATAAAAAGTCCATTATCGCCTTCAATGATTCTAATATCATGAACAGCAAAAGAATCATCTAGCAATACAGATGCAATACCTTTCATACGACTTCCTTCTTTTTCAATTTTACGTACATTTACAGATGTAATTTTCATATGTAACCTCCTAATACTAAGTCTTATAAGTCAATTCTATACCAGTTAACTAACTTTTGCAAGATATTTTTAAAACATTGTCAATTACTTTACTAAATATTAAATGAATTACCCTTATCTTTATACGTATTAACTATTTGTTCTGGTGTTAATAAAAGACCCATTTCTTTTTCCTTTTCTAATTGCTCATTATATGAATCTACTAACTTTTTATAATTTTCTAAGCCATAATTTCTAATAGCAACAGTTAAAGATTTTATAAATTCAATAGAATCCATATAATCAGGAACAAAAGATTTAAGAACAGAACATCCCATATTAGAAAGCAAATAATTATAAAAATTTACCAAATAATAATTAGTAACAATTAGAGAATTATCATATTCACTTGCAACAGAAGAAAGCCTACCCATATCATCATTATTCTTTGTTAGCAAATCATAATACAAAACTTGAGGAATATCATAAGAAATTGCTATTTCATTAATTACTCTTTTAGTATCTTCACTAGTTTCTGAAGGAAAAAAGCCACCAGCACTTCTTGTTAAAGATAATTTTTCATAATGAAATCTATCACTATTAGTAAGAGTTTCTTTTACTGCCTCCTCTAAACTTCCATTAACTATTTTCACAGTAAAGTTAAGATTACATAACCTACTTTTATCAAAATCACTTAAAGAATTATAAAAATCTTTTTTAATAAGCAAAACACCACTTGAAGAAATAATAACTTTTCCTTTAATAGCAGTATCAGTAGGCATCAAAGAAACAACATCAGAAATATGCTCTTTTAAACCATCAACAATTACACAATTCTTATTACTAAACGTATTATTCATATCATCAGGAACTAAACCATTTAAAGAAAATAAAACCACTGAATTATATGAAGAAATATATGGTAAATAACTATCTAAAATTTCTTTTCTTTTTGTTTGATACTCTTCATCATTAATTTTAGTAAAATCATATGATTCAAGTATACCTTGTTCAGTTAACAAATCACTAATCATAAAACTAATCTGCATTCCATTCGGTTTAACTAAATATGGAACTTCACTAATAGGATTAATAACTCCATCAAATGGAATAATATTAGTCGCTCTAACTATAGCAATGTTATCAATATTCATATAAATCACAACCTCTTATACTAAGTATACCACAAAATAAACTACTTAAGTATCTCTAAACTAGAAGTAATTAAATCACTGTATGAAAAAGATTTAATATTATTATCATCCACTAATTTAACTACAAATATCGCTTGATATGTCTCTATTATTTCCCCATCAAATTCTACTATTTGATTTCTACTACCATTAAATTTAAAATGAAGTATCTTTCCTTCTTGAGACTTAACTTCATCTCTTACTTTATCAACATTCATCTAGGATACCCCACATACATAACACCATTAGTAATAATACCACCCATACCATCACTACCATAATGTGTTTTATCTAATAGACTTATTAAATCAATTTCTTTATTCTTAGGAGATAATGCTACAGCACTTGCTATTATAGCAGGATCAAGTGCATGAATATTAATCCTCTTAGGACTAGAAGCAAAGTTAGCACCCGCTTTAATTAAATCCTCATAAAAAGACTGACATGCTCCTGCTATTATAATGAGTTTATCTTGATTTCTCTCATATTCTCTAGCCTTAACAGTTGCCTTAACAAAATTATTTGAATTCTGATAACTAGACAAATTATTCTTATCTTTATTTTTCTTAAAAGAATCATGTCCTGTAATAACTAAAATATCTGGTTTATACTCATTTAAACAAGAAGTAATATCTCTTTCAAATCTTTCTTCATCTAAATTAACACCATAAGCTTCTAAATGCATATCTTTATAAAAATCTATACATCTTTTCAAGTAATCTTTATCTCCATCAATATGTAAAATTTTTCCTGGCAAATAAAAGTATTCACTTCTATCTAAATTTAGCATATCTTTAATCTTTAAAGCATCATTACGGTCTTTATTATTATCAAAATTAACTAAAGCTTTTTCTAAATCATCTAAACTACTATCAGCATAAAGTCTAACATCTATTCCTTTTAAGTAAGCTATATCATCTTTAATATCAATAATTGTAAATATTATATCGTTATTATAAGAATTTCTAGTTACAACATCACCTATTTTAAACATAAAATTCACCCATTAAATTATATGTTTAAAAGAAATAATTATGATTTATACAAAGTATTAGCCATCTCAACAAATATTTTATAATCTAAAGCTTCCGCTCTCACACTCAAATCATATCCATATTTATTTAAAACACTCTCTACTAATTGTAAATTATATTTTTTTAAATTATTTCTCAAAGTCTTTCTCCTAAACTGAAAACTATCATGAACAAGCTTTATAAAAAAGTCTTTATCTACTAACTCTTCAAGTTTCTCTTTTCTACTAAAAGACACAACAACACTATCTACATTAGGTCTAGGATAAAACTGATTTCTATCAACAACAAATTCTTTTCTCACATCAAAAAAATAGTTAAGAATAACAGTAAGAGCCCCATAATCTTTTGTAGATACTTTACTACAAAATCTATCCCCAACCTCTTTTTGAACCATCATTACAATTTTTTCAAAAGTTAAATTACTATCAACCAATTTAAAAAGTATAGGAGTAGTTATATAGTATGGTACATTACTAACAAAATAAATATTATCACAAGAATATTCCCTCACATCTAAAGCAATATCCGCCTTAAGAAAATCAGAAAATAAGACCTTTACATTATTATAATCCTTAAGTCTAACAGAAAGAATATCTTCTAAACTATTATCTACTTCATAAGCTAAAATATTACTATCTTTATATAGTTCAACTAAAGCAACAGTTAAATTACCACTACCAGGACCTACTTCTATAATTAAAGAATTACTCTTAATATCAGCAACTTTAGCAATTTTATCAATAATAGCTTTATTCTGTAAAAAATTTTGTCCAAACTTTTTCTTAAATTTAAAATCGTCCATAATATCACTTTCTTTCATACTAAAAATTATATTAGTACTTTAAAATTTTGTAAAGAAAAAGTCTAAGCATTCTTAAGATTCTTAGACTCATTATTAATATCACTTTTTAGTTTAACTTTTTCCTTAAACATAAATAAAATATTTGATAAAACTAAACCGTATAACATTATATCAATGTAAGCAAGAAAATTATCATAAAAGTTAAAATCTATACCATATCCATACTTACCATTTAAAACCATATTAGTATCTAATATTGCTCTTAAAGAAACAAGTACAATAGTAGTAAGTACTAAGCAACAAGTAAGGTTATAAAATAAACATTTAGTAACGCCTTCCTGTCTAAAAATCATATTTATTATAAATAAAGTTAACAAAAGTAAAAATGGAACAAACTGAGGTAATACACTAATTATATCTTTGTTAAGTCTCATATTCATTCTAATAAAGATAAATAAAGTTAAAGCAAATGCAGCAATTAATAGAAGAAATTTAAGTCCATAAAACAAGCCATTAAATATCTTTTTCATAATTCTAACCTCCTAACACTATATTTCTATACCAAACTGATATTTCAACAAGTAAATCTAACGTATCTTGATAACTATTCATTGTAGTAGAATAACTATCCTCAACAAGATCAAAAAAATTATTTTTATTAGAATCAGTAGTAAAGTAATAATGATCAGAATTTTCTATATTGTTTTGAACATAATCAACAGAATCTAACAAATTATTAACATTGACTTCAACAAATGGAAAAATAACATTATAATTAGTTAAAGACTGTACTGTATCAGTATTCAACATTGATATAATTTGCATTACTAAGCAATCATTAAGTATATTGTTTTTATAATCTACTACAAAATTATAACTATCTTTAATTCCAAGCTCATCAAGTTCAAAATATTTCATCATATCTTCACTTTCAATCATATCAACACAATTTTGCATTCTTGCTTGCACATTATTAAGACCATAAATATTAAGAGAACCTCTATAAGTAGATTGATTATAAACACCTATATTATCCTTAATAGTTTGAAGTTTGCTTTCAACACTAACTTTATTAGTATCATTATAAGCACTAATATCAACAGTTTCACTCAACTCCTGCATATGATAAAAATTAATAAAAAGTAGAAAGAAAGCACATCCAAAAACAAGACCTGTAATTGTATAAGCAAATGTATTTGCATACTCTAATAATAATTTCTTCATAACTATTCCTCCGCTTGTACATTGATATCAAAATGATAATATTTATTTTGCCAATCAGTATCTTGAGATTCTTCAGACACATAAATTCTTAACTGATAATTATTAGTTTGAGAAGATGAAATAACCCTAGCATCTAAAACATTATTTTTAATATCATCTAAATCACCAGTTTTTATTTCTTTACCATTTAAAACTAATTGATATCGCAACTGACTTCTTGAAAGTAATTCCTTACTTGAATATGTAATATCATCACTAATAATACTATCTTCTAACAAAACATTATAAGCATAATTATTATCACCATTATTTTTAACGCTAAATTCATAAGGGGTCAAAGTTCTAGCACTATCATCATCTAATGGTATCAAACCACTTTCATCTATAACATTATTTTGATCATCAAGCTGTATTGTAACCGAACTTACATTATTTGTTCCAGATACATTATCATTATAAAAGAATCTATACCATAACATAGATGTAGCAAATATAAAAGCAAATAAAGCTACTCCCGCTAAAACTAACAAAATTACTCTTTTCATTTTTTAAACCTTCCTTCTCTTTTTATAAACTTAATCTTTTTATCTTTATTATCATTTTTATTATCATTTTCTTTTTTATCAGAAGATCTAATCGTCTTAACTAATTTATATATATCATAACCAATAATCATAACAGCAGGTGCAATAACGATTGCAACCCAACCTAAAATAGAACTAAGATAATATTGAATATAACCTATTTTAGGAATTACAAACAATACTTTGCCGTATATAGCATTAAAATTAATTCTAGAAGAATCTTCTGTATTATTATTATCTCCTTTAGTTGTAAATAAATATTCCCCACTCGTAGTTTTTTCTATATCCAAAATTCTATGTGTAACAGTAACCCCTGAATATCTATAGTCAGTAGAATCAAATGTAATAATATCACCTTTTTTCAAATCTTCTGGACTATCAACTCTGACAGTAACTACTACATCTAAAACATTTATAGCAGGAACCATTGAAGGACTTACAATTGTATATGCAGAAAAAAGATTCTTTTTATTTTGTCCAGATTTCAGATTATATTGTTTATCTATAAAATTAACTACAAAAGCTAAAAAAACAATAATCATTATCAAACATATAGAATACATTAAAACAGTTGCTATAAAATGAAATGTCTTTTTTGCCGTAGTCAACCATTCTCTATAATTATTTTTCATCAAGTTATCACCCACTTAATATTCCCAATAATACAAACAAAAAGATTAAGCTAAAATTTATTTAGATAAATCAATTTTAGCTTTTACAGATACTCTAACTCCAAAATTCTTTTCTAATTCACCAACAATAGTATTAGCATCTACCCACATTCTCAAACGATAATTAATAGAACTAGTTTTATCAACAGAACCACTATCTAATAACATAGTCCCAGCCACAGTCCCTAAATCAGTACTTTCACTAAGAGGAGTAAAATGTTTAGGTGCCATAACCTCTTCATAAGAATTATTAACTTCTTTTTCTAAGTATAATTTTACTTCATCATTACTAAGAGTAGAAGTCTCAAGTTTTTCTGCTGAAATCTCATAATCAGCAACTACATCGCCTTGAATAGAAGCATTAATAGAAAAATCAAAATATTGATTTTCTAAAGTTAAAGTTCTCCCAACATCATCAGAAATAGGATAAGCATTAGTAATATCAATACCATTAGTATTTTCAATATAATTTAATGAAACATTACCTGTACTAATAGTATTAACACTATCTTTCTCTTTAGTATAAGTAAAAGTTGCCATAGAAACACCTATAACCATAAGAATAAATATTAAAAGGCAAATAATAATTACAAATATTTTATTATTAGACTCTTTTTTTATAACTTCATTATCATAAATTTGATTATTCATTATTTTACACCCTCTATCATAAGATAATTGTAACACACTAATTTTTTTTGGTAAAGAAAAAGTGTAGGTAACTACACTTAAACTGACATATTAGCATAAACATTTATTCTAATCATGTAAGCTTGACTAATGTCAGAAAGAAAATAATCATCTGAAATCCACATTCTTAAACGATAATTAATACTTTCACTATTTCTAAAATTACTTTCTAAAATAACATATTGATTATTTGGTGCATAAGAAATACTATTAGTAGATTTTAAAGAGGAAACTTTAACAGGTGCAACAACTTGATTTTCTTTATTACCATCAAGACTAGTTAAATAAACTTTAATGGCACTATCTTCTAAAGTACTAGAACTATCCTTAGAAGCTGATATCACATAATCAACATTTGTACTACCACTCATAGTTGCACTAATAGTAAAATCAAAATACTGGTTTTCATCTGTTAAAGATCTACCAACTTCATCAGACATAGGAGAAGCATTAGTTATATATATACCATTATTATTTTCATTATAGCTCATTACTATAGTACCAGTTGATACATTATTAACCTCTTCTCCAACTTTAGAATAAAATATCGCTGCATAACTTACTCCAATCACTGCAATAATTAAAAGTATAACAGCAATTATTATTAATAATTTTGATTTAGAATTATTTTTATCTTCACTCATAATATCCCTCCTAATCCAATTAAAAAATATTTACTATAAAGCAGCAGCCGCTCCATATACATTCACTTTCAAAGTATAAGTACCACCAGAAGGCTCTGTATAATCATCTGCAACCCACATTCTTAGACGATATTTATGAGAAGTTGAAGTATTCATAGTACCATTTAAAAGAATAAATTCACCACTTGGAGCATTATAAGCTTCACTACCAGTAGTTGTACTTAAATTAGATATTTTTGTAGGAGCAATAATTCCACTATCTGCATCATTGTCCATATTAGTTAAATAGATTTTTATTGCAGAATTATCAACAGTACTATTAGAAGAAACAGCAGTTATTCCATAATTAATAGTAACATCACCACTACCATTAATAGTACTTTCAACTGTAAAATCAAAAACATTATTAGTACCAATTAACCCTTTTCCTTGTTCATCAGATATAGGTAAAGCATTAACTAAATTAATACCATTTAAAGACTCACTATATGACATATTAATAGTACCAGTAGTAATAGTATTTATTTTCTCACCAGTTTGACTAAAAGTAAATGCTGCAAATGATACAGCAATAACTAAAACAACTAAAATAAATATCCCTAGTATAGAAAATATAATTTCCTTTGAAAAGTTTTTCTCCATATTTAAGCCTCCATATTATATATATAATATAACATATAAAAGAGGTTTCAGGCAAATAAAATTATACAAAAAGAAAAAGTGCCAGAGATTAGACACTTTTTTATAATACGTACTCATCTATTGAGCATCTGCAGCACCATATACATTAACTCTTAATGTATAAGTCTCAGAAGAACCAGTTACTGCATAATTATCAGCAACCCACATTCTTAGACGATATTCATTTGTAGCATTAGTAGTAAATGTACCATCATCTAGTATAAATTGACCATCAGGAGCACCAGAAGCATCACTAGAAGTTTTAGGTAAAGAGCTAACAACAGTAGGTGCTAAAATCTCGCTATCAGCATCACTAGCCATATTAGTTAAATATACTTTAACATAATTATCATTTAAAGTAGTACCTGGTACAGTTACAGCAGTAATAGCATAGTTAATTGTAGTAGTTCCAGAACCATTAATAGTAGCAGTAACAGTAAAATCAAAAATCTCATTAGGACCACTTAAAGCCTTACCAGTATCATCACTCATAGGCATTGCATTAGTCAAAGTAATACCATTTTCTGGCTCACTATATGACATATTAATAGTACCAGTAGTAATAGTATTAGTTTTAACACCTGTCTGACTAAATGTGAATGCTGCAAACGAAACTCCTACTACTGCTACAACTAAAATTGCTACTCCTAATACTGATAATAACACTTGTTTAGAATTATTATCCTCTTTCATCTTGTATCTAACCTCCTTCTATAATAACTATAGCAAATTAAAATATTAAACGCAACTACTTTTTAAATGATTTTACATATAATTTACCAACCATATCGTATAAGTTCAAATTTTATATTATGGCTAGTAGCAAAACCTTCCAAGTTAGATTGACTTGTAAATAATAAATCCATGTGGTTACCTGTAACCGCTCCACCTCTATCCATAACAATAGCAAGAATAGGTTCACTATATATATTAATTCCACTTATCCTAACAATACTACCACATGGAATAGATCTATCTGCAGCGACTACTCTAACTTTTCCGTATACTTGATCTTCAAAATAAATATTACCATTTTTAAAATTCTGACGTGGTGGACAAGCACTATTACCAGTACAACCAGGACAGTCAGGTCCATAAGCAGTAAGAGTTCCCATAAAAGCTACTGGACTACTACTAGCAACACTAATTGCATCATGAAAACTATCATATAAAGTAGGTTCTTTAGCTTTCTCCATCTCTTTAATAGAATTATACTTATTAACAATATGAACTGCTTGCAAACTCTTTACACTATTTATATTAGAAGTCATTACTACAGTCTTATTATTACCAGATAATATAACAAAAGCTAGAGCAAAGACAATAATTACAAAACTAAAATATCTTAAAAATCTTTTACCCATCTTTTTACCTCATTTTCTACTTAAGATAATACTAGCATTATTATCTATCAAAGTCAAATAAACTTGAAGCATTTCTACTGGTAATTTCTGCTAATTCATCTACACTAATATTTTTTATATCAGCAATAAAGTTAGCAATAAGCTCTAAATACTTAGAAGAATTAATTTTTCCTCTAAAGGGAACAGGAGCAAGATAAGGACTATCAGTCTCAAGCACAATAGATTCTAAAGGTACTTCTTTAACTACATCTTTTAATTTAGAGTTTTTAAAAGTAACAACTCCACCTATTCCTAATAAGAATCCCATACTTATATAAATATTAGCAGTCTCTAAACTTCCACTAAAACAATGTATTATTCCTTTTACTTTATATTTCTTTAAAGTATTAATAGTATCCATAGTTGCATCTCTAGAATGTATTACAACAGGAAGATTAAACTCTTCAGCAATTTTTAATTGTTCTTCAAATAACCATATCTGTTTATCTTTATTATCTTTAGTATAGTGATAATCAAGTCCTATCTCCCCAATACCAACAACTTTTTTCTCGCCTAATAAACTCTTTAAATAGTCTAAATCAGATTGGCTAACAGTATCAGCATATTCTGGATGATATCCTATCGTAACATAAACCATATCATACCTATCTTTTAAATCCATTACTTCTTCTATACTTTCCCTACTACAACCTGATACAACAATTTTATCAATATTAGCATTCTTGTTCTCTTCTATAACTTTATCTATATCATCATAATCTTCCCTACTTAAATGACAATGTGTATCTATATACATAAAAATCACTTCCTAAAAGCATTATATCAAAAAAAGAATCTTCTAAACAGTATTTTACTATTTACAAGACTTATTCTTTTTTCTTCGACATAAAAACAATCTTATTAAATAAATTGTTAATACAATTAAATAACCGATATCTAATATATTATGCCCTATAATAACCATTACAACTAAAACTCCATAAAGTACTGCAACTGCCACTACCTCAATTTCTAACTTTCGTTTCTTAGTCATAACTCTATCCTTACTCTATCCTTTCTTACGACTTCAAATACTACTTGTTACTACGGCCACTACCCTTAAACTATAACATAAAAATTAGGATAATTTTAAAAATCACCCTAATTATTTTTTAGTTTACACCAAAATTTTACAAATCATGTTCTTTTAAGAACTTTTCTTTATCTATTCTTTGAAATAATACACTAGGAGTTCCTACTTCATATTTATTACCTTTTAGATAACTATTTTCTTCTTTAGTATTATTAATCTGTCTAAAAATCTCTTTAGATGTAGAAGGTATTGCAAAAGATAGATTAATAGAACATACTCTAATAGACTCAAGTAAATTATATAAAACAGTTTCTAATCTATCTTTACTAGCATCATCTTTAGCAAGAATCCAAGGAGTAGTTTCATCAATATACTTATTACTAGCTCTCAATACTTCTAAAATTGAATTAATAGCATCAGATGCTGCTAACTTATCCATCGCTTTATCTATATTACTACTTAAACTATTAATTTTATCAATAAATTTACTATCTATATCTTCATAACATTCTTTATTAATAACAACACCATCAAAATACTTATTAGCCATACTAATAGTACGTTGTACTAAATTACCTAAAGTATTAGCAAGATCACTATTTATTACATCTATAAGTAATTCATAAGTTAAATTACCATCATTAGCATAAGGAATTTCTTTAAGTAAGTAATATCTAACAGCATCTATGCCAAATAACTCTACTAAGTCATCTGCATAAATAACATTACCTTTACTTTTACTCATCTTATCATTATCAGTAAGTAACCAAGGATGACCAAATATTTTCTTAGGTAAAGGTAAATCTAAAGCCATTAATATAATAGGCCAGTAAATAGTATGAAAACGAAGTATATCTTTACCAATTAAATGTAAGTCAGCAGGCCAAAGTTTTTTAAACAAATCACTACTACCATCAGGATCATACCCTATAAAAGTAATATAATTTGTTAAAGCATCAATCCATACATAAATAACATGCTTAGGATCAAATGTAACAGGAATACTCCATTTAAAAGTAGTCCTAGTAACACATAAATCTTGTAATCCAGGTTTTAAAAAGTTATTAATCATTTCATTCTTACGAGACTCTGGTTCTATAAAATCATCATGCTCTTCGATATACTTTAATAATCTATCTTGATATTTACTCATTCTAAAGAAATAAGCTTCTTCTTTTTGTTTTTGCACATCTCTTCCACAATCAGGACATTTACCATCCACTAATTGACTATCGGTAAAGAAAGACTCACAAGGTGTACAATACCACCCTTCATATTCACCTTTATAAATATCTCCTTGTTCATATAACTTATTAAATATTTTTTGAACAATCTCTTTATGATGTTTATCAGTAGTTCTAACAAAATTATCATAACTAGTATCCATCAAATCCCAAATTCTTTTTATTTCATTTGCAACTGAATCAACGAATTCTTGAGGTTCAACTCCTGCTTCTTTCGCTTTTGTTTCTATTTTTAACCCATGTTCATCAGTACCAGTTTGAAAATAAACATCATAACCTTTACTTCTCTTATATCTTGCAATAGCATCTGCAAGTACTACTTCATAAGTATTACCAATATGTGGTTTTCCTGATGTATAACTTATAGCAGTTGTAATATAATATTTTTCCATTAATATCTCCTCCTCAAATTAAAAAGATTTATTATAACGAAAGGACGAGCTAACCCGTGGTACCACCTTTCTTTACAATAAATCTTGTACACTTATTCTAATTAACGCTTAGCACGTTCATACTTACATATCAATATGAAAGTTCAGAAGCCATATCTTATAAAATCATTCGTTTCTTTTCCACCTACCAAGAACTCTCTATAACTAGAATTTATAAGACTCTTCATCACAACTTTTAATAACGATATTCTAACACAAGAGAAATTAATCTTCAAGATATTTAGATAAGAAATTAGCAATTATCTGGATTATATGTTCATCTTCTTCAGTAAAACTCTTACTATCTTCAATAACCATAAAAACTAAACCAATAGTCTCACTATCAGAAAGTATTGGACTAAGAATATATTTATACTCCACCCCTTTATTTTTACTATCTACAATCTCTTCTACTAAACTAGTACCTTTTACTAAACTCTCTGTTTGAAATAAATATTCTTCTAATCTTGAAGAAATATTAAATCCGTAAAACTCTTTTTTTAACTTACCAGTACCTGCTACTACTTTATCTCTATCAGTAACAAAAATACTTTTACTTATAGTCATATGAATAGTATCAAGCAAAGCCTGTGCCATTTCACTCAAATCTTCACTAGTAGAAAATTTCTTCAAACTAATAGTCTCTTTATCTACAAAAAACTCTAAAGTCTCACCGTCTCTAATCCTAAGAGACTTTCTAATATCTTTAGGAATAACTATTCTTCCCAAATCATCAACTCTTCTTACTACACCTGTTGTTTTCATATATGCTCCTTCCTTTACAGTAGTATTATTCCATTATCTGCCCAATTTTATACTATAAAAAAATAATGTATCTAATAATATTATATACGTAAGAAGTAGTTTTTTCCTTGGTAATTATTTCCAGTTAACTAAAGACACAAAAAAATTCTCACTTAATCAAATAAATGAGAATTTTCCATCGTAAAAACAAATCTTTCTATCTGTTCTTTTAAACTATTAAGAAGTATCGTATCTTTAACTAATATTTTCATATCAACAGTCTCTAATATTTGTTTAACATAAGTAGTTTGTAAAAACTTAGTAGCATCTTTCTTAAAGGTAGTATTATCATCTTTAACTATTAAATCTAAATTACTTACAAGTTTCTCTTTAACAAGACTAGTAAGAACTTGTTTCTCTTCTTTTTTCACTTCTTTATTAAACTTAACTAACTCTTTCTTTAAATTTTTAACTAAGTCCATTGGTTTATCATCATCAAACTTAGAATAATTATCTTCTATTAATTTTATTCTTTTCTTAAAAATATTTCTAAATTCTTTTTTTAAGTCATCTTTATAACTAATTAAGACTTCATTAAATTTATCACTATTCAAGATTAAGTTGTTATGTTTAGCGATATTAAGAACTCTTTGCTTAACAGTATCCATCGCTTCAAGTGGTACTTCAATAACTCCATTAATAATATCATCTTCTATTAAAGAATTAGTATTATTAGTAGCAAGTTCTAATCCTGCTGTCATTAATATTTGTTTATGCTGTTTTAAAATATCCTCTTTAACCACTACCATCATAGCCTCCAATTCTACTAATAAGTATAAGAAGATAAAAGGTTTTAGTCAAGAGGACAAAAGAAAAAGAACCTAAGCTCTTATCTATAACTACTCTTTAAAAAGTTTGAATAAACTTTAGATTCAGTTTCATTATAATTCCTATATCTCAATAATTCATTTGCTTCATCTGGTAACTCTTTAAACACCAATTCCTTTAATGTCTTTTCTAGACAAAATGTATCCCAAGTAACATAATTCATAAAAGAAACATTTTCAACGTCATCATTATAATAATAATCATTCATTCCACAAAACTTACTATAAATAAAATCTATTTCATTATCAGTAAAATTTCGACTTTTAGCAACCAAGTGTCTTTCCTGCAAAACAGCTCTCCTAACTATATTTTTCATATTCTTTGAAATCAATGGTAAATCTTCAACCTTAAGTGCTCTTACAGGTTCGGAAGAAATTTGTTCAATCACTTTTTTAAGAGATTGGAAGCTATTAACTGTTATAGTATTCTTTAAAAACGGACTAACTATAGTAACAAAAAACTCATTGTGATACTTTTCAAAAGAGCATATTATATTTAAATGTCTATTATAAAAAATTGAAAAATATTTATCTTCACCTTTATAAACTTTGAAAAAGCTTAACAATAACATTTCCTCTTCTATTCCCTTAAAAAAAATATCATCATTAAAAACATCATCATAATCATTTTTAATTCTAAATAACTCTTGATGCTTAATATCAGTTACCAAATTTTCATAATCTAATATATTTCTCACAAAGCCTCTCTCCCTTCATTTGCCACATATTATACACTTTTTTTCTTTCATTTGTAAAGGAAAACTTAGCCTACCATACTAGATAACAAAGCAACTGAATAATAGATAGGATGCTTTTTTAATTTAACAACATCTAAAATAATAGTTAAATCACTTTCTCTACTCTTAAATCTAAACATAGGTGTAATAGTATAAGCATTCATAAATAAATCTTCTGTATTTAACTTACTAGTAGATTCTCTATTAAAGTAAAGTTCAATAGTATTTTTAGTCTCACTAACTTTAGTAACACCTACTTGCTTAACAAGTTTATCAAAAAAAATACATATAAAAAGATAATAACAAATTATATTATTTTTTTCTTAAATTTCTTTTTTTTAATGTTTTTTCATTTTTTGGATTTTTTTTGGAATAACTTCCATTACAATCTATCATAAATTGCACATCATATGACATTTTCTTTAATCTTGATAATTTTAAATCTTCCAATACCTTTTGTTCAGATTCGCTAAAGTTTGAATATTTTACCCATACCCAAAACTTAACACCGGCATCATCTTCAGGCAATTTAAATTTTAATTTTTCATTTGCAATATTTCTATTTTTTGCGATTATTTCATCAGCTTCTTTTTCTGAAACAATATGAGCCCTAGAAATAGGTATTTTTCTACTACTAGAAAAATGTGCTAAATCTTTCAACATTGAAAAGTACTTAGGCAATAATTCAATATCTTTAGTAATTATAGTTTTAAAATTTGAACTAGAAAAACAAAATAAAATTTTTCCATTATAATATTCAACTGAACAAATTGTATTTATCATACTATTATAATAAATTGCAAAAAAGTTTTTTTCATCTAAATAAGCTGCAGAAAAACCTAATTCTTTTACCTTCATTTTAGCTTCCTCATAATCATGCCTTTCCATCACAAAACATCTCTCCCTTCATTTGCCACATATAATACACTATTCTCTTCTTTTTGTAAATAAAAACTTAACTTATCATACTAGATAACAAAGCAACTAAATAATAGATAGGATGCTTCTCTAATTTAACAATATCTAAAATAATAGTTAAATCACTTTCTCTACTCTTAAATCTAAACATAGGTGTAATCTGATAAGCATTCATAAATAAATCTTCTGTATTTAACTTACTAGTAGATTCTCTATTAAAGTAAAGTTCAATAGTATTTTTAGTCTCACTAACTTTAGTAACACCTACTTGCTTAACAAGTTTTTCAAACCATTCTTCATACATATAGATAATAATATCTTCATTAAGTTTACCAAATCTATCCTCTAAATCACTTCTAACTTCTTCAAGTTTTTCTTTACTATCTATCTCATTAATCATTCTATGAATCATAATCTTCAAATCATCATCAGTTACATAGTCATCACTAATATGAGTAGATACATTAAGTAATGTCTTATTACTCTCTTCCTCTTGTTCTTCTTCTACAACATTACCTTTAAGACGTTCTACTTCTTCATTAAGCATCTTTAAATAAAGGTCAATACCAACACTATCAATAAAACCTGCTTGTTTACTTCCTAAAATATCTCCTGCTCCTCTAATAGATAAATCACGAGTTGCAATAGAAAAGCCACTACCTAATTCTGTAAACTCTTTAATAACTTTTAAACGTTTTTCAGCAGTCTCAGTTAATACTTTATGTTCTTGATACATTAAGTAACAGTAAGCAATTTTATTACTACGACCAACTCTACCTCTAATCTGATATAACTGAGCAAGACCAAATCTATCAGCATCTAAAATAATTAAAGTATTAACATTAGGAATATCAATACCAGTCTCTATTATGGTCGTACACACTAAAACATCTGCCTCATGGTCAATAAATTGTTGCATTACATCTTCGATTTTAGTCTTATCCATCCTACCATGAGCATAAATAACTCTAGCACTAGGAACAAGATTCTCTATCTCCATTACTTCTTGTTCTATATTTTCTACATTATTAAATAATAGAAATACCTGTCCATCACGAGACATCTCTTTCATAATCGCTTCTTTAACAAGTTGTTTATTATAACCAATAACATAAGTCTGAATAGGATATCTATCACGTGGTGGAGTCTCTATTAAAGATAAGCTTCTAATACCTGCAATAGACATTTGTAAAGTTCTTGGAATAGGTGTAGCAGTTAAAGTTAAAACGTCTACAGTACTCTTATATTGTTTTAATTTTTCTTTATGTTTAACCCCAAATCTCTGCTCCTCATCAATAATTAATAATCCCAAATCTTTAGGTTTAATATCATCACTAAGTATTCTATGCGTACCAATAACAAAATCTATTGTTCCTTCTCTTAACTCTTCTAATATTCTATTACGTTCCCTTGTACTAGTAAATCTATTTAAAAGACCAATATTAACAGGAAAGTCTTTAAATCTATCAAGAGCATTCTTATAATGTTGACTAGAAAGAATCGTTGTCGGACATAAAAGTAATACTTGTTTATTATCCATAATCGCTTTAAAGGCAGCCCTAAAAGCAACTTCTGTCTTACCAAAGCCAACATCGCCTACTAATAATCTATCCATAGGAGAAACTTTTTCCATATCTTCTTTTATCTGTTTAGTAGCAAGTAACTGATCATTTGTTGCAACATAAGGAAATGCATCTTCAAACTCTTTTTGTAATTCATTATCATGAGAAAAAGCAAAACCCTTTTGTCTTTCTCTTTCCGCTTGCACTCTTAACAAGTCATTAGCCATATCTTGGACTTTACTTTTAACACGTGTTTTTACTTTCTCCCACTCTTTACCACCAAGTTTATAAATAGTAGGACGAACACCCTCTTTACCAGTATATTTATAAAGCATATCAATTTTTTCAACAGGAATATAAAGCTTATCATTACCCTGATATAAAACTTCTATATAATCTTTAAGTACACCTTGTTGTTCTAAAGTCTTTAACCCATTATAAATACCAATACCATGAACTTGATGAACAACATAGTCTCCTATCTCTAATTTATTTAAATCAGTTATCTTTGTATTATATTTAAACTTAGTCTTATATCTCTTAACTTTTTCATTATTTTTAAATAACTCTCTACCCGTTAAAAAGATATAATTTTTATATTGAAAACCACTATCTAATCCAAATGAAACTAAATTAAGCTTATTAGGATAAATTTCCTCCATAGTTGTATCCATTACAGGTAAAGATATCTTACTTCTAAAACTATGTAACTGATAATCTTTTAAACAAACAATAACAGTATAATTAGCATATAACTTTTCTCTAATATACTTAGTAATACCTTCTATATCATCATTAAATAAAGGCAGTTCCTTACTATTAAAATTAATAACCTTTAAAGACTTATCTAAATTATCTACAGTTAAATAATGTAGAGCATTATTTTCATAGATATCATCAAAGTCAAACATATAACTACCTTTAAAGTCTATATCTTTCTCTTCCCTATACTCTAACATATCAGTACATATTTGTTTATAATTTATTAACATTGAACTCTTATCTTTATAAATAGTAATATGATTATCTAAATAACCACCAATATTAGTCACATCCCCGTATTCACTTAAATATTTAGTACTTCTCTTTTCTTCATCTATAAAAGTATCATTAGAAAATATTTCTGTATAAGGGTATATATCTACACTATTTATTTCACTCAAAGACTTCTGAGTTTTACCATCAAAGTATCTAATAGAGTCTATTGTATCGCCAAAAAACTCTAATCTTATAGGATTAGATTCACCTAATGGAAAAATATCTATAACAAACCCTCTAACACCAATTTCACCAGTCTTAGTAACTAAAGTTGTTCGCTCATATCCTATATTAGTAAGTTTTTCAACTAATTCTTTAGGACTAATTTCATCATTTGCTTTTAAAGATAAAGTACTCTTTAAATACTCTTTTTTTAAAGGTAAATATCTTAAATATCCCATTAAGTTAGTAATAACTATAGAAGGCTTACCACTACTCACTTCTTTTAATGTCTCAAGTCTAGTAACCATTAAATCAGGACTAATAGCCATCGCTTCACTAGTTAAAAAGTCATCCATCGGAAACAAATATACATTATCTACATAATTACTAATACTTCTATATAAACTATTAGACTCTACTAGATTAGAAGTAACTATTAAAATATTTTTCTTACTATCATAAAGTTTATTTACATAAACGGCAAAAAGCTCTTCAGTCATCCCTGTAAGAGCGATATTCTTATCATAAATTTTCTCAAAAAAGTTATCAAATACTTTCATAATTACCCCTTCCTATTATATTTACTCATCAAAGAGGTAAAATCCATTCCAAAATAATCATCTAAAACATCAACTAAGGTATCAAACATCGTATCAATCTCATTTAGTTCTTTCTTACTAAACTTAGATAAGACATAATTAATAACATCATCTTTATCATTAGAAATACCTATTCTAAGTCTTTTAAAGTTATCAGTTCCAAGATGAGAAATAATACTCTTTAAGCCATTATGTCCTCCACTACTTCCATTTCTTCTTAATCTAAACTTACCTAAATCTAAATCAAGATCATCACTAATAACTAAAACATCTTCACTGTTTAATTTATAAAAGTCAACAAAGGCTCTAACAGCACTACCAGAATTATTCATATAAGTCATTGGTTTAATAAAAATAACTTTCTCATTATTAATAGTAGTCTCTATATACATAGCATTAAACTTTTCTTTAAATTTATCAGTAATATTTTTATATTGTAAATATCTATCTACTAACATAAATCCCATATTATGTCTAGTATTCTCATATTCTCTACCTTTATTACCAAGACCAACAACTAATTTCATAACCTTACCTCTTTTCCAAATTATTTCCCTAACAAATTATTTATTCGTTCTTATCAAGGTATTCTTTATAGACAATAGACTTAGGAATACCCCTTTCTTTTGCCACTAACTTAATCGCTTCATTTTTAGTATTACCATCATTTATATAAAAATCCACGTGTTCTACAATACTCATACTATTAAAATCAAACTCTAAAACAGCACCTTCTACCACAATAACAAATTCTCCTTTAATAGGAAAATCAGTTTCTAATATTTCACTAATTTTACCTCTTATCGCTTGTTCATACTTTTTAGAGATTTCTCTAACTACACAAATCTTTCTATCCCCAAACACTTCTTTAATATTATTTAATGTATCTATTAGTCTATGAGGTGCTTCATAAAATATTAATGTATATGGATGATTTCTTAAAGACTCTAATTCTTTAATCTGCTTATTTTTCTTTGCATTAAGGAACCCATAAAAAGTAAAAGGAGACGGAGCTAATGCAGATATAGTTAAAGCTGGAACAAACGCAGTCGCCCCAGGTAAACTCACTATATTATAATTATGTGAAGAAATATAGAGGGCTATTCTATAACCTGGATCACTAATTAAAGGAGTCCCCTGATCAGTAACTAATCCTACATTTAAACCAGTATTTAAATAACCTAATACCTTATCTTTCATCTTATCTTCATTAAATTCATGACAACTTACTAACTTGTTTTTTATATTATATTTACTAAGCAACTTAGAAGTTTCCCTAGTATCTTCACAAAGTATAACATCAACAAGTTCTAAAGTCTTTAAACCTCTAATAGTAATATCATCTAAATTACCAATAGGTGTAGGTATTAAATATAAACTAGGTTTATCCATTAGTATCACTTTTTCCTTTCCAAATATTGTTTCCTATATAAATTCTAATAACTCTTTAAATTCTGTATACCCAGACTCTGAATTAAGATGTCCTCCATCTTCTATAACAACTTGTTTAGTAGAAATTAAATCTGCAAAATCTTTTTCAACTTCATACTTAACATATGGGTCATTTTTAGTATAAAAACAAATTATATCATTACAATAATTTTTAATATCTTCTAAATTATCTAAATACATGGTTTTATTTACAGCATCATAATCATCATCAATACCAAGATAGTTATTAAAACCACAAACAAAAACTAATCTCTTCACTTTAACTTTATTCTCTATTAAAAACTTACAAACAAAGACAGGAGCAATAGAATGAGCGAAAATAGTTGTATTCTCATTTAATATTCCTGCATCTAAATAACATTTAAGCAATCTAGACCAATTTGTATAATTTTGATAACCTACACCAGTAGGAAAATCTGGGGTATACACTTCAAAATTTCTCTTTTCTATCTCGCCACGTAAATATGGAATAAAGTTAACAAATGGATTTCCAAAGCTTCCGTGTACTAAAATATAATTATTCATTATCGTTATCCTCCTCTAAAATAATAGGTTTCAATACCTTTAATCCATGTTCTTTACCACTCTTCCTAGCTTCTATCAAAACAAGTTTAGAAGTACTATCTAAATCATGATA
>CALVJB010000014.1 GCA_944332025.1 uncultured Bacilli bacterium | reverse complement strand
TTTATATATAAATCTAGGGTAAAATAATTCGTCATTTTATTCTATTTCTAGTAGAAAGAAGTTTGTCATTCTACATTTACCTTCTTTCTTCTATTATTTTTTATAAAGTTTCATTTGAATTATTTATATTTATTTCTGGAATTGGTGTTATAGGTCCATTTACATTATTACTATTAATATTATTTATAGGTGTTGTAGACTCTATTGGTGTGTTAAAATTAGTACTTTCATTATTTGAACCTATGTTAAAAGGATTATTTGATTCTTGTTCATCATTTCTAATAGAACTTGTTGTCTCTTGATTGCTGATTAGTGGTTCTATTATAGAACTTTGTTGTGGTTCTTGTTGTAATTGTGGTCCTGCTGATATTGGTTGATTAATTATAGTATTGCTATTAACTTCAGGTATTCCATTATTAATATTTATATTAGGTGTGTAATTTTGGTTTACTGTATTATTTGTCGGTTGCACATTATTTACTCCACTAGTTTGTGGCTGTTGTATTACATTATTTGTATGTCCATCCCATATTCTAACTACATCACAGTTACCACTAAGTGGCATTGGATTAGGCATTTTTAATTTAACTATTAATGGAATCTTAAAAGCACTACCAAAGCCAAGACATGTTCCTGATTGTAGACTTTTTTGTTTTTCTACTATCTCATCAGAAATATTAGGTACCATTTTCTTAATATAATCAACATCTGTTGGATGGTTCATCTTAAAGATTAAGAAATTTGAACATTGTGAAATAACTGTATCTGACATTTCCACTGGTCTTTGGGTAATTAATCCTAGAATAAGTCCATATTTACGTCCTTCTTTAGCAATACGTTCAAAGATATTATATCCTATTAAGAATCTATCTGTATCATTTTGAATGTATCTATGAGCTTCTTCTACAAAGATATGAAATGGTATACTTGCTCTATCTTTTAAAGCTTTAGTAAATTCAAATAATAATCTTGAATACACTTTAGTAATTATTTTTGCAAAATCATCATCTACATCATCTAAATTAATATTTACTAACTGATATTTTTTACCATTACTAATCATTAAATCTGATAAGTATTTTTCTAATGGTATATAAGTGCCACTTTCCCATTTAAAGAAGTTAGCATTACTTGAAGTGATTAGAGAATGTAATCTAACCTTTAAAGTAACTGAATCACCATAAGTATTCTCATTACGTAACCATCCTTCACTAATTAAAGTAAAGTTTAAAGCTTTCTCTAAGTCTTCTAAAGTATAATAACAATTCTTATTTGGTTCAAAATTATCATATTCATCATTTATAAAACTTGAAACATATTCTGTTAATAAAACACTTTCAGAGAATTGTCCATGATTATCTATTAAGAAACACTCTCTAAACTTTCTAACATATCCTATTCCTTGAACAGGAGCTTCTAAATTAAATTGATCTGTTGAACAACTATTAAGAATTGAAAATACTTCATTTCTTTTATTAGGTGAAGTTTGATTAGTATAAAGAATTGTCATAATAGCTTTAGCGATTAAGTGATTCTTATATTTATTAGCATCTACTCCAGTACTTGCAAAAATACGTGCTAGTTTTAACATTCTTTCAATTATTGGCAATTGAGAGTGTTCTGTCGCTTGTAATAAAAGAGTAAGATCATCTTCATTAAGTAAGAATATTGGTAGACGTAATGGTTCTCCAATACCATCTGTTTCATTAGTAGTAATAAAACGATAATTATAATTAGGATTTATTTTATTTAAATCTTTAAAGGCATTGTAATACTCTCCAGATGAATCAAATAGTAGAATATTTGATTTATATGGGAAAAGTCTTTCATCTTCAAACATATTTTGCATTATTCTAGATATACCACAACTCTTACCACTACCACTGTTACCAAAGATAGCGAAGTGATTACTAAAGAAATTATTAACATCTAGATATACTGGAAAGTCATTATAAAACGGGCTTACACCTAATGGCATATATCCTTTTTTATCTTCTCCTACAATCATAGGTATTTCTTCTTGTTTAATTACTCTTACTTTAGCATCTAATGATGGTTTTCTTAAAACACCTCCAACTAGATGTCCATTTGTTATTTCTCCTAAGAACCTAGCTTTAACAACTCCATCTGCTAAATCATCTACTTCTCCTAATATTGTTTTATCTTTATCTTCAAAGATTAAATGTAAGTTCATTAAGTTAATTGCTATTTCAGCATCTTCTTTTAATTTTATGTTAGCTCCTTGATCACTAATATAGATTATTTTATCAAACATATAACAACTCTCCTTTATTCTATAAATTGATTATACCTTTAAATTAAAAAAGTGACAAGAGTTATAGTGAAATTACTTCTTGTAATTTACGTTTTATCTCTTCATCACTTATTGTTTCTATAATATTTTCTAACATTTCATTTTTTTTAGCTAATCTTAAATTATCTTCATAATTCTCTAATCTTTTAATTGTCTCTTTTAGTTGCTTATGAATAGCATTTCTACTTATATTATATTTATCGGCAAGTTCACTTAAAGAAAGATTTTTAAAGTAATACTCTTCAAAATAATCTCTCTGTTTTTCTGTTAAGAGACTTCCATAAATATCATAAAGCATTGTATAATATACTAATTCTTTCATTAGAATCCTAATAATTGTAATACTGCTAATATAATAGATCCAAGACCTATTATTAGGTAAAGAAGAGTTAAGTTTCTTCTTTTATAAATTAAATAATTATTTAATCCCATAACTAAAAGAGTTATTCCTAGAAATATTTCAAAGATATATAAAAGATCTGTTTTAAAGATAGTTATGATACCAAAGATAATTAGACCTATAGTTAAGATGAACTGTAATGTTATTAATATTTTTAAATGACTAACACTCTTTTCTTGTATTTTTTTAGCTTTTGGGTTTAATTGTACTACACTTTTACTCATTTTCTTCCTCCATGAAGTCTTTAAATAGACTATAAATATATTTTTCTATATCAAACTCTTGTAGGTCTTTAGCTGTTTCTCCTAGTCCTATATATTTAACTGGTAAGTTTACTTCTTCTTTGATAGCAAGAACTATTCCACCTTTAGCAGTTCCATCTAGTTTAGTTAGAATAATTCCTGTAAGGTCTGTTATTTCTTTAAATGATTTTGCTTGACTAATACCATTTTGTCCTGTTGTAGCATCTATTACAAGTAGCGTTTCATCAGGTGCTCTATCTATTAGTTTTTTAATAACTCTATTAATCTTTTCTAGTTCCATCATTAGATTAGTTTTATTTTGAAGTCTTCCTGCTGTATCAATTAGAACGGTATCTATATTATTGTTTATGGCATACTCTAATCCTTCATAAATAACACTAGCAGGGTCTACTCCTTCACTTTTACCATAGAAGTCTACACCTATTCGTTCAGACCACTCTTTTAATTGTTTAGTCGCTCCTGCTCTAAAGGTATCTCCTGCTATTAAAAGTACTTTTCTATTTTTCTCTTTTTCTTTACTAGCAAGTTTAGCGATAGTTGTAGTCTTACCTACTCCATTAACTCCAACAAATAAGTAAACTGTTGGATTAGAGTCACTTCTTTTTAAATTAGTAGATAATACTTCACCACTTACATAGATAATAAATAATTCATCGACTATTACTTCTTTTAAAAATTCTGGGTCTGTTATCTTTTCATCTTTAACTCTTTTTCTTAACTTTTCCATGAAGTTCATAACAGTATTGACACCAATATCTGCCATAATTAAGATTTCTTCTAATTCTTCAAAGTATTCTTCATTTACTTTACTATAACGATTTGTTAAATCTAAAAGACGAGATGAAAAAGTATTTCTACTTTTAGTAAGTCCTTTATCATAGACTTCTAAGCTTTCCTTTTCTTCTTTAACTTCTTTTTCTTCTTTTTTTATAAATTTATCTTTTAATTTGCTAAAAAAACTCATGTTATCACCATCCAGTTTTATTTTATCATAGTTTTAATTAGAAAGTAAATTAGATAGTACTGTGTTATAACCATTTTCTTTTTCTATAATAACATTATTTCTTTCATTAATAGTAACTATTTTTCTAGGTTCATCTAATAGATAAGACATTTTAACTCCTAGAAAGTCTGCGATTGTTTTAACATTACTAAGTTTTTCTCCTTTTCCTCTTACTAAATCTAAGAGAGTTGTATAAGGTATATGGGTCTCTTTTGATAGTTGGAAATAACTTGGAATACCATTTAATCTCATAAGTTCATTTAATACTTGTATATTCATAAATAACCTCCAGTTACATTTATTATAAATAAAATTATTAAAAAAACAAGCTTTTAGGATAAGTTTACGAAAACTCGTATATGCTTGTTCCTTTTATTAAAATAGATTTTTTTCTATTAGTTTTTCCAAAGTTATTAGAGATAAGTGTTTTATCATCTTTAAAACTTCTTTTGATAGTTTCTTTAAACAACTAATTAATTTCTTTTCATCTTTGTTTTTTGAGTAAGTTAATGCTTCTTCTATAGTTTCATCTTTATAATGATCTAAAAGTAATTCTAATTCTTTAGATACCTTATCATAATCTATAGTGTTTATTATTGTATTAGTGTTGTTATCCCCTATATTTATAATACCATTATTTATCATTATTTATGCACCACCGTATTTTTATTATTATTACCTTTATTAATAATACCATTATTTATTGAATAGGTGTTTAGGTTTATAACATATTTAGCTTTTTTATTATTTATAGAGTTTGTTATTGTCTTCCTGACATCTTCAATAAACTTATAATTATCTGATTTAATTCTAATTGGTTTGCCACTATTTATACTTATTTCTAGGCCATAAAATGTTTTAGTGTGTTTATAGATGTTATAGCCTAGTAATATAAAAATCGTAAATAAATATATATCTCCTAATATCATTATATCTCTATAAATATTACAGATTATTACCATTAATATAAGGCCATAGAACCACTGTTTTAAGCCGAATAATAGTGAATGTTTAGGAAATATAAATGGTTCTATTGAAGAAATTGATGATAAATTGATAGTTGTTAAACCGATGTTTAAAAGATTATTTGATATATTAATATCTCCACTACAATAAATATTATTATTCATACTGAAATACTCCTACTTCTTTTTCCATATTCTACCATATATTTTAGATAGTTACAAATTATTTTTGATGGGGGTGTAGCCAATATAAATTAATTACATATAATACTTTGAACTGAAAGGAGGATTTTAGTTTGAAAAGAACAATTGTTTATATCGTTGTTATTTTAGTTATTTTTGCTTTAGCTTGTGCTGTGTTATTTAATTTTAATAAGAAGGATAGTAAAGATGGTAAGGATTTAGAGACTGTAAGGCTTGCTGAGGTTGCCCATTCTATTTTCTATGCACCTATGTATGTAGCGATTGAAGAAGGTTATTTTGAGGAAGTAGGAATTGATATTGAACTTAGTTTATTAAACGGAGCGGATAAAGTAAGTGCAGCGGTTCTATCAGGAGATGCTGATATTGGTTTTGCAGGAAGTGAAGCGACTATTTATGTGTATAATGGTGGTGAGAAAGATTATCTTAAGACTTTCGCTAGATTAACTCAAAAAGATGGTTCATTTATTGTAGCAAGAGAAGATATTAAAGATTTTACACTTGATGATTTAGTTGGTAAGACTATTATTGGTGGTAGAGCAGGTCATCTCCTGTTAAACTTATAATGTTTTTTCCTTGAATTAAAAGAAACCTATTTAATTTAGGCTTCTTCAATTATTTTCTTTAGTTTATTTATTTGTCTATTTAAAAGAACGCATAATCTATATATTCTTTTATCAGAAATATGGGTAATGTGCTGATATTCATGAAGTAAGTTGTCAAAGCACTCTGGAATATCATCTAATTTAGATACATCTATTCTTTTTATATTTCTTACTACTTTAATAATTTCATCAAATGGTTTTACCTCGTAGAAAAATCTTCCATTTCCTGATATGATTACTTCATTTTCATCATAATATGGAATGTTTAAAGCCATACCATTATCAAATATAGGAGCGACATCTAACCATTTTAGGGTATTAACATCTCTTATAATACCAAAATTATTTAAGTGTCTATCTTCATTCATTATGAGAAAATCTAAGATATACATATTTTCTACTTTTTCTCTAGCATTTTCAATTCCTTTTTCTTCTAACTTTTTTATATATTCTTCATAGTCATCTGTATTATCATGTCTTTTCATATCATTTCTTATTTGATAAGCTGTAATAAGTTCGGTATCTTTAGTTATAAAACAAGGACATTTAGATACTACGGTATCTTTATATACATCTAAGGTATAAGGCACATGATTAAAATCTAGTCTATCACATATCATAGATGCTAGTACTTCATTAAATGGTTGTAATATTTCATTTTTATAGTCAGACTTAAGTAAATATCTTGTACCATCTTCAATTATCCAAGCTTTTTTTAACATACCATCAGTAGTATTATTAGGTGTTTTAAGAGATGTTTCTTTTTTTATTATCTTACTATTAAGTGAAAGTGAGGCTTCTAAAAACTCAGCATAGTCAAAATCATTATCAAAAAAATTAATATCATCATATTTTATATTACTATCATAAGGCTTTAACCAATACTGGTCTGATAAAGATAAACCGAAAGCTTTATCTAATAGTTCAGTTGGGGCACTTATATCTAGACGATGTAATAATAAATCTAATTTATCACGCCAATTAGGTATACCTCTTCCTCTAAACCACTCTGATAGATTTGTTCTAAATGGAGTATCATTGATATCATCTTTAATATAAAAACTCTTTAAAATATAGGGAGCATAATCAATATTTTTAACTTCTATAATTCTATCAAAAAACTTAGAAACTGTATTATATTCTGCAACTAATACTTCAGTATTTTTATTCATTAAAATACATTTCATAACCACACCTTCTTCCTAATGTAATATGTATTATTATACCAAAACAGGTCTAATTTTGTTCTAAATCATACTTAGATTGTACTATTTTGTACTGGAAAAACACATTGTTAATTATTACAATTTATTATTATAATAACTATTATCATAATTTATATCTTTAAATTCATTTATACCCTCTAATTCTCCATAATCATCACCGAATAGTTCTCTTCCTAAAGCATTTATATTATTATTCATTTGAAGAGCATTTAATATTTTTTCTTTTTTAGCTTTCAATTTATCAAAATATATCGTTGAAGACGTTAATATATAAATATCACTTTGTAAAACAAACTCATATAACTTGACTAAAGATGTAGTAACAAATTCATTTTTTTTAGTATTAGTAAATATTAATTCATCACCACTTAAATCAATATTCATATGACCAATTGCATTCTTAATTACTTCCATAAAGTCATAGATGTTTTTAGAATTTTTATCAAAAGATGTTGAAAAATATTCCTTTATATTTATTTTATCTATATATTGTTTAATTTCACTGTCTTTAGCAATTAATTGAAAATGGTGCTCATTATTGTATTGAATAATATTAAATAACAATAAAGCTCCAAACTGTTTTAATAAATCTACTTCATTAGTTGTATGATTAATTTTATCTTCTAAATCAATATAATCGTTTGAAAATAAGACTTGATGAAATAATGATGTATCTTTATTATCAAATAACAATGTTATATCTATAGCAAATTTAATAATATCATCAAACGAATATTCTCTTATCATTTGTTCTTTTCCTTTAGGAGTATTCTTAACTATCACAGTTTCTTCATTAATCATTGGATATATCTCACCATGTGATGCTGCATTTCTAATAAAAATGAATTTTGAGGATGATTTAATGCTATCTCTATCTCCAGTAACACCATTTTCTTTTAAATATTTTCCAATCAAAGGTGATTTAGATTTAAATTCTTTAGGGATTGAATTATAATTTGAAATTAAAACTTCATACATTAACTGAATTATAGAAGAATCAGCATATTTAGAACATAGTTTATTCATTTCATCATTTATTTTATGTGAGTCCTTTTTCATTATATCCATTAATTCATCTCTAATTTTTTCAAAGTAATAATTAATTAAGAAAAAAGCAACATTTAATTTTAATATTTTAAAATTATCTTTAATAAATTGATTATTTTTATTGTTTTTATTAAGAATATAATTTAAAAATCTAAAAATTTCATTATTAGAAATTAAATTATATTCAGCACGAGCTACATCTTTTTCTTGTTCAGTTACTTCATCCAAGCTTAACATTAACATTGCAATAACATCCAACTCAACATCTTTTTTATATACATTTTTTTTTGTATTTTTTAATTTCTGTTCTAATTGAGCAGTTGATTTTATGTCATCAACAATTTTTTGTTTACCTCTAATATAACCATCATTAATAGTAAAACTTGCACTATCCGAAATCATAATTTTAATTTTATCAATATCTGTATACCCTTCATATTTAGATATCAATCTATCAACAGTTTTTAAAATTTCGTTAATTTTATTTGTGTAATTTTCTTTTTCCATAATTATCACATCCTATAATACATAATGATATTTTACCATATTTACATATATTTTTCATTAATATAGCTTAAATTTATAGTGGATTTCTATAGTTTTATCTTCACTTATAAGTATCTTATCAATTAAGTTTACTAGTAAGGCTCTAGTTGGTTTTTCTAATCTCAAATATTCATTAATCTTTTCTAATATATCTTTATTTGCATCTGCTTTATCAAGGGCTGTACTTTCTTTTTCAATAGATTCTATCCTTTTTTTCAAAGAGATTATTTCATCTTTATATTTAGTGGTTAGGCGATTAAACATCTCTATATCAATATTACCATTTAACTTATCTTCATATACTTTGTCTATATAGGAGTTATTAATTTTAATCTTTTTTTCTAATATACTAATTTCATCTTGTTTTTTAACTTTACTATCATTTTTCTTTCTAGATTCTTCTATCCTTTCTTTAAAAGTAGTACTATCTACATACTCTTTACACAGTTTTCTAATCTCCTCTAAAACGAGATTTTCTAGTTTTTTATAATTAAGGCTATGAGGAGTACATAAACCATATTTAGAATGGGCTGTATAATAAGAACAATGTGTGTAGTATCTTTTACCATCACTACTTTTATTTATTCCTATTTTATGATTACACTCTCTACATTTCATAAAACCAGAAAGTAACATAATATTATTGCCGGTAGGTTTATTTTTGTTTTTCTTAAGTAATTCTCCTACTGTATCAAATACCTTTTTATCAATAATCGCTTCATGAGTATTTTCTTTTATTATCCATTGTTCCTTAGGGGTTCTAATTTCTTTTTTGGACTTATAATTTATTTTTCTTCTTCTTCCTTGAGTCATATTACCAATATATGTTTCATTAGTAAGCATTTCTTCAATAGTTCTAGGACACCATATATTATAAGTAGGATTATTTATACCACGATTTAGATTAGCATAAACACTAGGGGTAGGAATATGTTCTTTTGAGAAGATATTTGCTATTTGTCTTGGGCTTTTGCCGGTATATGCTAAAAGAAACATTCTTTTAATAATAGGTCTAATATTTTCATCAACTATTAGTTTATGTTTATCGCTCTTGTCTTTTAGATAACCATAAGGGGCTTTAAAGCCTAAGAACTCTCCTCTTTCCTTTTTGGATCTCAAAACTTTTCTAATCTTTTTAGATGTATCTTTTAAATAGTAATCATTAAACATTAACTTAAATTGTAAAAACTCTAACCCTGGTGTTTCATGGAGAGTATCAATATCATCATTTATGGCAATATATCTTATACCTTTCTCAGGAAATATTCTTTCAATATATTCCCCCATAGAGATATAATCTCTACCCATACGAGATAAATCTTTGGTAATGATAGTATTAATCTTTCCATTTTCTAAATCTTTAATTAATCTTTTCCAAGAAGGCCTATCAAAATTAGAACCAGAAAAACCATCATCAACATATTCATCTATGTAAACTAATTTTTCTTCTGTTTTCTCTAAAAATAGATGTAATAAATCTCTTTGATTTGTGATACTTTCACTTTCTAAGTTATCGCCATCTTCACGAGATAATCTAATATAAAGAGCAGTATTAAATATTTTACTTTTCATATTCACTTTCCATATAATAGTCTATTAAAAACTCTTCTATTATTTGTTGCAATGTCTTTCCATTTTCATTAAATATATTTACAATTTTCAATTTAACCACCTAATTAATTTTATGTGTTTAGATTAAATATATTATAAGTTTAACTACCGATGAGGTGGTATGCCTGAGATGACTCTTGAATGGGCTTTAAGCGATGCTGGAATTGACCCTAAGAAGGATGTTAATATTGATACTTCTGTAGCTTTCTCTGCAATGAGTAGTGCCTTTATTGGAGGGACAGGTGACTTTGTCGCTTTGTTTGAACCTAATGCTTTAGAGTTAGAAAAAGAAGGTTATGGTTATGTTGTTGCAAGTTTAGGTGAACTTGGTGGTGTTGTTCCTTATACTGCTTTCTTTGCTAGAGATAGTTATTTAAATGAGAACAAAGAACTAATTGAAAACTTTGATAAAGCGATTCAAAAGGGAATTGACTTTGTTCATAATAGTTCTGATGAGAAGATAGCAGAAGCGATAATAGATCAATTTCCTGATACATCACTTGATGATTTAACAAAGATTGTAGAGCGTTATAGATCTATTGATGCATGGTCTAAAACAACTGAGTTTAGTGAAGAAGAATTTGACCACTTACAAGATATTATGATTAATGCGAAAGAATTAGATAGTAAAGTTCCATTTAGTGACTTGATGTATGAAAACTAATATATTAGAAATTACACATTTATCTAAAAATTATCAAGATAAAAGTGGTGAAATAGAAGCGATAAGTGATATTAATCTTAGTGTTAATGAGGGAGAGTTTATTGTAATAGTAGGACCAAGTGGATGTGGTAAAAGTACTCTTTTGTCAATACTTGCTAATTTAGAGACTAAATCAGGAGGAAATATTAAGTTTTCTAAAGATAATATAAAGTTAGGTTATATGCTTCAAAAAGATAGTTTATTTCCTTGGCTTAGTATTTTAGATAACTGTCTTTTGGGTCTTAAATTAAAGGGAAAAGTAAGTATGGAGGATAAAGCTTATGTCTTAAAGCTTCTTGATACTTATGGGTTAAGTGAGTTTAAGGATAAGTTTCCTAGGAGTTTATCCGGTGGTATGAGACAAAGAGTTGGTTGAGTGCTGTTAAGACACAAAAAAGAACGCTTATTCATCATCATAATAGTGTTCTTTTAAGTATTCTAGTTCATTTTTTGTTAATTCTTTACTAATTCTATGGCATACAGGGCAAACTAGATAATACTTTCTAAAACCTAATTTTGTTTTTGCTGGTTGAAATATAAAACCTAAAGCTGGTCCAACTAATCTTGCTAATACATAGTGTTCTCCAGTATTACCACAGTATAGACATTTTCTTGTAACTGTTTTTGTATTATTAACTTTCCATTCATTAGCACTTCCAGATGTAAAATACATATTTTATCCTCCTACTTTGCCTTATCTTCATCAAATAACATTTCTAAATATTTTAAAGATATTTTTCTTATACTTGCAATATCTGATACTTCATCACATAGTTTTGCTACACACATTTCAATCATTGGATTAATAAAATCTTCTGGATATTTTTTCATTAATGCATCAAGATTATCATCAATAATTTTACTAACTTTATTCCAAATAGATGTTGTTACTTCCATAGATGGTGATGTTAATGATTCTTCTATTAACTCTTCTTTTATTTCACCATTAAGTTCCCATGCTGCATCGCATTTTGAACATACTAAATATAGTTTTTTATTCCATTTTAGTATAGGAATAAAATATAACCTAAATACACTAGCATATTCATACAAATTAAAATGTACATAATTCTTACAATTAGGACATTTGTCTATTCCTATATAACCTACTTGTTTTCCTTTTTTACCCCAACCAAATAATACAGGTAGTCCCATACTAAAGCACCTCTTCTGACCAGTTAGATTTCATTAAATCTTTATAATTTTCTGCAATATCTTGGTCAAGGCATAATAAAAGTGTTAATGCGTCATCTGCTACTACATCAATCTGTGATAAATTTATAGACATTACATGAATATTCTTTTCATCACTTATTAAGTATCTTATTAAACTTTCTCGATTATTTAGATGATTAATTACTTTTAACATTTCAATTTCGTTGTTAGCTTTTGTAATAGAACTACTTATAACAACAATCCTATAAGTAGGTTTTACTGTTTCAACTGCTGCTATAACGTATCTAATTGGCATACCTATTTCATCATTGTAATTATTAATAATAATTTCGTCTTCATCCTCAATATATTTAACGTTATTTTCATCTAATCTTTCTTTTACTTTCTCTAAACCTTCATTCATTTTTTTTACTCCTTTTCTTTATTCTATATGTACATCATAGCATTTTAGGGACAAAAAGTCTACTTATTATTTTCTTTTATTGTGGGACAATAATTGTAGGGTGATGCAAATGATGGACGAATTTAAAAACTATAATCCAAATTTTAGAGAAGTTGTTTGCAGAAATATTAAGAAATATCGAAAAGAAAAGAATATTAGACTTATGGATTTAGCAGAAATGTTAGAAGTGAGTCCAGAGTATTTAAAAAGAATTGAAGCTCCTAATGATACTAGAAAGAATTGTTCTTTAAAATTACTTTATAAAATTTCAATTATATTTGATAAGAAAATAGATGACTTTTTTATTGATGATACAAAAAAGAACTGATTTTTATTATTTTCAGTTCTTTTTATATTATCATTTTACTAAGTCTTAATGAATTTAATACTACAGTTAAACTACTTATAGTCATAGCAATACTTGCAAACATAGGATTCATACTTATTCCATAGTTTTCTAATAACCCAATTGCGATAGGAATCATTAATAAATTATAGAAGAAAGCCCAGAATAGGTTCTCTTTAATTATGAGATAAGCTTTTTTACTTATTTTAATAAGGTCTAAAATATTAGAAATATCGTTATTCATAAGGATAACATTCGCTGAATCCATCGCAACATCTGTTCCATCATTAACACTTATACCAATAGTGGCATTTACTAATGCAGGAGCATCGTTTATACCATCTCCTACCATTATTACTTTTCTACCTTTAGAGACTAAGTCTTTAATAGTACTTGCTTTCTTCTTTGGTAAGACATTAGATATTACTTTAGTTATACCTAACTCTCCTGCAATTATCTCTGCTGTTACTTCATTATCTCCTGTTAACATAATTACTTCTATATTATTATCACTAAATTTCTTAATTACATCTTTTATATTATCTCTAACTATATCTTTAACACCTATAAGGCCAATAACAATACCTTCTTCTATTACATAGATAATGCTACAACCATTATTTATTAAATTGTTATAATCTTCTTCATGACTATCTTTTATTTTTAAATCTTTTAATAGAGTATTATTTCCTAGATAATATTCTTTATTATTAACACTTGCTTTTATACCTTTACCATTTATTGTTTTAAAGTCAGTTACTTCTATTTTCTTTTTTACTTTAAAAGCTGTACTTATAGGATGAGATGAGTTCTTTTCTATATTAGATACGATATTAATTAACTCATTATCTTTATAGTTAGAGTAATTATATGTCTTAAAGATTTTTAAAGTACCAAAGGTAAGAGTTCCTGTTTTATCAAAGACAACTGTATCAATAGTTCTTGCTTTCTCTAAGACTTCACTATTTCTTAAGAATAATCCTTTCTTAGCACATAGTCCATTACTTACAACTACAACAAGTGGTACGGCAAGTCCTAAGGTACAAGGACAAGCGACTACTAAGACTGTTACCATATGAATTAGTGATTCTTCTAGTAGTAGTCCTATAAGTATCTGTATTATAAAGGTTAAGAGAGCAATTATTAAAATAACAGGAACAAAGATACCACTTACTTTGTCAGCAATTCTTTGGATTCTTGTTTTGGTATTAGTAGATTCTACTACTAGTTTAACTATTTCAGAGATAGTAGAGTCTCTTCCTATTCTTTTAGCTTTATATTCAATAAGTCCATCATAACTAATAGAACCAGCGATAACAGTTGCACCTTTTTCTTTTAGGACAGGGGCACTTTCTCCTGTAATAAAGCTTTCATTAACATAGGTTTTACCTTTAGTAACAATACCATCAACAGCGATTTTCTCTCCTGCTTTACAAATTAATGTGTCTCCTATTTCTACTTCATCGATAGTTACTTTTAACTCTTTATCATTCTTTTTAACTACAGCATAACTTGGAGTTATTTGGACTAGTTTTCTAATAGCATCTTTTGTTTTATCTTTACTAGAATCTTCAATAACACGACCTAGTTTAATAAAATAGATAACCATACAAGTAGATTCAAAATATAAATTATGAAGTAAAGTGTTATTTCCCCCTAATATATTTATATAATTGTAAAGACTATATAGAAAACTAAAGATAACACTAAACATTACTAGGGTATCCATGTTAGGCATTTTATGAAGTAAATTCTTTATACCACTTTTTATAATATCTAGTCCATAAATTAAATAAACTAAAGTAATTATCAACATAGTTGTGGATAAAATAAGAGGGTAATTGTGATTAAGATAAGGGATACTTGGTAGGTTTAACATATATCCCATAGAGATATACATCATAAAGATAATAAATAATCCTAAGAGAATTAATTTTATCTTATCATTTTTATTAGTAACTTTATCTTCTATTCCTTTAAACTCTCCTAGACTAGTAAAACCTGCTTCTTTAATATATCTTTCTATATCTTTTACTGTTATATTTTCATAGTAAACAGTAGCGATAGATAAAACTAGATTAACAGTGACGTCAGTTACTCCCTCTTGTTTATTTAGATACTTTTCTAAGCCTGATGAACAGGCACTACAAGTCATTCCACCTATTTTTAAAACTATTTTCTTCATAATTAATCCTCTTTTACTCTTAATATTCTTAAAGCATTAATGATTGCGATAACAGAGACACCAACATCGGCGAATACTGCTGCCCACATTGTAGCGATACCTATGGCACTGAGTAATAAGACAAGTATTTTAACAGTAATAGCGAAGATAATATTTTCTTTTACTATTTGCATTGTCTTTTTACTTATTTTAATGGCACTTGCTAGTTTAGATGGCTCATCTGTCATAATGACAATATCTGCTGCTTCTATTGCGGCATCACTACCAAGTCCACCCATGGCAACTCCTATATCTGATAAGGCAAGAACAGGAGCATCATTAATACCATCTCCTATAAAGACTAGTTTACCATATTCACTTTTCTCTTGCATTAAGGACTCTACTTTTTTAACTTTATCTTGAGGTAATAGTTCAGCATAATAATTATCTAGTTTTAATTCTTTACTTACTTTCTTACTTATCTCTTCTCTATCTCCTGTTAACATTATTATTTTCTTAACATTATTTTTTCTAAATTCTTTAACTGCTTTATAGGCATCATCTTTAATTTTATCGGAGATAATAATAGAACCTGCATATTTCTTATCAATAGCGATATAAATAACAGTTCCTATATCATTACTCTTTTTATAGTCAATATTATATTCTTCCATTAATTTCTCATTACCTACTAGAACTTCTTTAGAATCTACTTTGGCAATAACTCCTTTACCTTTAATTTCTTTAGTTTTTGTAACTAGTTTTTCATTAATATCTTTACCATAAGCTTCTTTAATAGATAAGGCAATTGGGTGATTAGAATAGTTCTCTGCATAACTTGTATATTTTAATAAATCTTCTTTAGAATATCCTATAGGATTAACTTTTTGGACTTTAAAGATTCCTTCTGTTAGAGTTCCAGTTTTATCACAAACAACTATTTCAGTGTTGGCAAGGGCTTCTAGATAGTTACTACCCTTTACTAAAACTCCTATTTTAGATGAGGCACCTATTCCTCCAAAGAAACTTAGAGGTATTGATATTACTAAGGCACAGGGACATGAGACAACTAAGAATGATAAGGCTCTATATATCCAAGTTTTAAAGTTAGTATCTAATATTAAAGGTGGAATAAAGGCAAGAAGAATAGCGATTATTACAACTATAGGAGTGTAGTATTTAGCAAATTTACTGATAAAGTTTTCTGATTTAGATTTTCTACTACTAGCATTTTCTACTAAGTCTAAGATTTTACTAACAGTAGATTCACCAAACTCTTTAGTTACTTTAACTTTTAGTATTCCTTCATTATTAATACATCCACTTAATACTTCATCAGTCTCAGTTACACTTTTTGGCATAGATTCTCCTGTTAGAGCAAGAGTATTAAGAAGAGAGTTACCTTCTACTACTATACCATCTAATGGTATTTTTTCTCCTGGTTTTATCAAGATAATATCACCAACTTTGACTTTATTAGGATCTACTCTTTCAGTCTTTTCATCGTGATAAAGATTGGCATAATCTGGTCTTATATCCATTAATTCTGAAACTGATTTTCTTGATTTATCAACAGCATAACTTTGGAATAGTTCTCCTACTTGATAGAATAGCATTACTGCAACTGCTTCAGGAAACTCTCCTATAAAAAAGGCTCCTATGGTTGCAATAGTCATTAAAAAGTTTTCATCAAAGGCTTTTCCTCTTGTAATGTTTCTTAAAGCTTTTAAGATGATATCATAACCTACTATTAGGTAGGAAATAATAAATAGAATATCGCTAATGATAACATTATCTAGTTTAAGGATAAATGCCAATACTAGTAAGATAAAAGATATTATAATTCTAATTAATTTTTTCTTCATCTTTTTTGTCATTATTAAACCTCCTCGATACTTACATCTGGTTCTTCTCTTCTTATTACTTTCTTAATTTGTTTTAAGGCATCGTTTAGCTTATCTTCATTGCAACTAAAAGTTAATCTTTCCATCATAAAACTAATAGAGACATTTTCTATTAAGTCAATCTTTCTTAAAGATTCTTCTAAAAGATTAGCACAGTTAGCACAATCTAGTCCTTCTATTTTATATTTATAATCTTTCATATTATCTCCTTCTTTCTATCCTTTATGATTAATATGTTCTAGTCCTATTTCAAATAGTTTAACAATATGGTCATCATCTAAAGTGTAATATACTTCTTTACCACTTCTTCTACATTTAACTATGCCACTTCTTCTTAGGGTTGCTAATTGATGAGAAACACTTGATTTAGTCATATTTAAAACATTGGCTAAGTCACAGACACACATTTCATCTTGGTCAAGTGCAAAGAGGATTCTACATCTTGTAGTATCTCCTATTAGTTTAAATAAATCTGCTAGATGATTAAAAGTATTTTCTGAAGGCATTTTATTTAATACTTTATCTACTGCTTCCTTATGAATAATATTACAATCACATGAAAATTCATTTCTAGACATATCATCACATCCTATTAATATCATATGTTATAGTTGAATTCTTACTCAACCATCTTCATTATAGTTGAATAATCGCTCAATTGTCAAGAGAAAATTTTATATTGTTAAATATATTAATAGATGTTATTATATAAATAATTTTAAGGAGGCATGTTATAAAATGAAATATAATAATTATTTTTCTAATTTACCAGTTCCTCTTAAAGATGATGAACTATATGATTTGTTTAATAAGGCTCATAATGGTGATATGATGGCAAGAAATATTATTATTGAACATAATATGAGGATTGTCTTACATATTGCATATAAGTTTAATAATACACCATATGATATAGATGAACTTATTTCTAGTGGTTTGCTAGGTCTTACGAAAGCAGTGGATACTTTTGATTTAGAAAGGGGGTTAAAGTTTAGTACTTATGCTGCTAGATGTATTTATAACGAAATACTTATGTTTATTCGAAATGAGAAAAAGCATTTAAATGAAATGAGTTTAAATAAAAGTTTAGGTAATGATAAGGATGGAAATGAACTTATAATAGAAGATGTTTTAGTCGATGAATCAGTTGATTTTGTTAGGGACTATGAAGTCTGTGATACTAATAGAATTATTAGAGAAGTAATAAATAAGCTACCTGATAGAGATAGAGATGTTATTTTCCTTTTCTTTGGTTTTGAAAGTGAGAAGGAATATACTCAAGAGGAAATTGCAAATAAATTTAACATATCTCAGTCTTATGTTTCTAGATTAATAAAAAAAACTTTGAAAGAAATTAAAGAAGAATTAATAAGATTAAAAGTTATTGCTAAAATTAGTGAAAATAGATTTAAAAATAAGGAGGAGAAAAAAATGCCTAGAATGATGAAAAGTATATATGAATATTTTAGTAAATATAGTAAAGAAGAAATCAATGAAGTTATTTCTAATCTTTCAGATAAGGAAAAAGAATTATTACATGATAGGTATGGAGATGACTTAGAACACCCTTGTAAAACTGATAACTTTGATAAAAATAAAGCAGCTAAATTATATGGAAGTCTTATACCTAGAATAAAAACAAAACTAAAAAATAATAAAATTAAAAGTCTTGAATTAGATAATACTATTAAAGATAAAGCATCTTTAAAACTTACTAATAATGCTCATAATAAGAAAGGAGAGCCTTTACAAGCAGAAGAGTCTATAACTAAAGATGACTATATAAAAATATTAGAGATGATGAAAAATCTAAAGTTTAGTGATATGCTTAATGAATTAGAAGTTAAAGAGGCAATTATTATAGGTCTTAGGCTTGGTTATGTTGATGGTAAATATTTTTCTACAAAATCAATTGCAGATTTTTTAGGTGTTAGCGAAGAAGAAGTTATTGAAACAACAAAGAAAGTATTATTATTATATAAAGAGAATATTAATAATTTTATTGACAAAGCTATTGAGGCGTCAGAAAGTAGTCAGTATTTGGTTAAGAAAAAAGATAGTAAAAGTATAAAATAATGACTATCTCTTTTTATTATTACCATCTATTTCTAATAACTCTTCTAAATAACTTCTTTTAGGATTTTTCAACTTATTTAATTCGTCTTTTGCTTTCTTCTTATTTATAAAGTGAAGATTAGCAAATTCTATTTCTAAATTATTATCTTTTAAGTATTTTAAATATTCTTTGTAAGATTCTATCATTTCATTTTTAGTCATTTTTAACTTGACTTTAGTGATAATGAGGTAAGCATTAGAATTTTCATTGGGTAAACTTATATATTTTATCGCAGAACTTTCTACTAAGCTTTTATCTTGTAAATCAATATTTACTTCTTCCCTACTTTCTCTTTTTAGAGCATTTAATATATCTACTCTTTCTTCTTTAATATCAGTATTATCAACATTACCTCCTGGTATTTGTAAACAGTTAGGAACTGAAGTATTACTTGCCATCTCTCCTATTACATAATAATTATCACTAGTTTCTAATAGGCATCCTACTACTAAGTTATGACAACCATATTCTTTAGGTAACCCTACTCTTTCATCATATAAATGATGAGCATAAGATGTTCTTTTACAAGTAATCTCTATTAATTTATTTGTTTCCTTATATTCACTTACACAAATTAGCTCGCCGTTAAAAAGACTAGGATTATCTTTCTTACTCTGTTCCCAAAAAATACTTATTTGTTCTTTTAAGTCTATGGGAAGTTTTATCACTTCATCTTTAAACTTTATTTTTATAGTTGTTCTTGCAATAGTTTTTAGTATATCAGCATCACTCGTTTCTAGGTTAAATTTATATTATCATTTAAATATTGATAATGCAATAATCCATCATTTTCTTACGACATTTCTTACGACATTTCTTGCGACATTTCTTGAAACAACTTTTATTGTATGAAACAATTAAATTACAAAATAGGAGGTGTAATATATGTTGAATATAATTGAAGACGTGCGAAATGAATTTAAAATTAAATTAACCGACAAATTTGAGGAAGAAGTAATTTCTTTTTTAAATACAAATGGTGGTAATATTTTTATTGGTGTTAATGATAAAGGAAATGTAGTTGGAATAAATGGAAATATTGATTTTGTTCAAAGAAAGATTAAAGATAGAATCAAGGACAATATTATGCCTTCGACATTAGGGCTTTATGACGTTGTAGTTTTAGAAGAAAATGGAAAAAAATATATAAAAGTTATAATTGCAAGAGGAAATTAAAGACCATATTATTTAAAAGGAATGGGAATGACTCCTGATAGCTGTTTTATTAGAGTTGGAAGTGCAATTCAAAGAATGTCTAGTGAAATGATAAGTAATGAATTTAGGAGAAGAACAAAAAATTCTTTAAAAAATATTGTATCTCCAAAACAAGAATTAACCTTTAGCCAATTAAAAATATATTATGAGGAAAAAGGTTTTATTATAAATAATAATTTTCTAAAACAACTAGACTTATACACAGATGATGGCAAATATAATTATAATGCTTATTTGCTTGCAGACAATAATACTATATCAATTAGATTCGGTAAATATGGAGGAACAAATGCTGTTAATCTAATTGAAAATGAAGATTTTGGAAATTGTTCTATTGTTAAAGCTACAAAAAGTATTTTAAATAAATTGGAAATAGAAAATAAAATATATACAAAAATTGAATATCCAGAGAGAAAAGAGATTAAAATGTATGATTACGTAGCAGTTAGAGAAGCAATTGTTAATGATTGGTCTAATGAATATGCCCCAAAGTTTGAGATGTTTAGTGATAGATTAGTTATTTCATCAAATGGAGGTATTCAAGATTCAACTACAAAAGAAGAATTCTTGGAAGGATTTTCACTACCAAGAAACAAAGAATTAATGAAAGTATTTAATGATTTAGACTTAGTAGAACAAATGGGTTCTGGTATTATTAGAATACTTCAAAGCTATAATAAAAATGCTTTTGAATTTTTTCCAAATTTTATAAGAGTTACTTTTCCATTTAATGAAAATAAGTTTAACACTAGTAAGAAAGAGTTAAATAATAATAATAACTTAAGCGAAATACAAAACTCAATTATACAATTGATGTTAGACTCACCTATGATAACTCAAGAAACATTAGCAAGATTATTAGATGTTAATATCAGAACAATTCAAAGAAATATAAAATCACTTATAGATATGAAATTAATTGAAAGAACTGGCGCTACTAAAAAAGGAGAATGGATAGTAAAAATTTGACAATTATGTTCAAATATGATATTATTTAGTTACTTTTAAGAGGGAGATGGAAAAATGTTAAATAATCAATTATTAACGACAACTAATACGAAAAACTATAAGTCAATTAATAGTATTGATTGTTTTGACATTGCATAATTGTTAACTAATATAAATTATCTTATTATGTGAAGTCTATTACAATCAAGTAGTAGACTTTTATTTTATATATAAAGACTATAATATAGGATACGATTATTAAGACCTTATTTTACAGAGAGTTATCAGTTGGTGGAAGATAATAAATAAACTTAATAATTACTACCTACTATGTTGCTCAGGAAACTGAATGCCCGTATATACGGTTAAAATAAATTAAGTTAAAAAGAGGATGGTACCGTCTTTAATAAGACTCCTAATTGGTATCATTCTCTTTTATTTTAAGGAGATGGTAAATGTATGGAAACGAAAACTGAAACGATTTTTCCCTTTTAAAAGTAAATACAAGAAAGAAGGTATAATTATGAATGAAAAATGTTGTAAATTACTAAAGGAAGTAATTAATAAAAATTATAGTAATATAAGACTTGATAAAATGTCTTATAATGATGATCTATTTTATTATGAATTTAAAAGCGATGAACAAATAAGTGAAAATGATTTAGAAAAATTAGAAAATGATATAAGTAAGCTTGATAAAAATATTTATGTAAAACTTATAAGAGTTAGTGGCGTTTATTATGAAGGAAATGCTAATAATCTGATGATTACTAGAATTGTTGGTAAAGGTTTTGATAGTCAAGAAGAAATAGATAAGTATAATCTTTTTGTAAAAGAAGCGAGAGAAAGAGATCATAGAAAGATAGGACAAGAGTTAGATCTATTCTGTTTTTCTGATTATGTAGGACCAGGACTACCTTTATATACTCCAAGAGGTACTATTGTTAAAGATGAGTTACAAAAAGAAATAGAGAAAGTTTGTAGAAAATATGGATTTCAAAAAGTAAGTTGTCCATCGTTAGCAGATATTTCTTTATTTGAAACTTCAGGTCATGCTTCTAAATTTAATGATGAACTATTTAGAGTAGAGTCTCCTAAAGGTCATAAATTTGTATTAAAACCAGTACAATGTCCTCATCATACTCAGATATATGCTTCTAAGTTAAGAAGTTATAAAGATTTACCTATTAGATATATGGAAAGTGATAAGCAGTATAGAGCAGAACTTCCTGGTGCAGTTGGTAATAGTTTATCAAGAGTTTATGCTATTACTGTTGAAGATGGTCATTCATTCTGTCGTGTTGACCAAGTTAAAGATGAAGTTAAAAATATGTGTAGTTTAATTAAAGAATTTTATTCAAGAATGGGGTTATGGGATAATCATTGGATATCTTTATCAGTGAGAGATTATGAGCATCCAGAGAAATATATCGGTGATAAAGATGATTGGGATTATTGTGAAAAAATGTTAGAAGAAGTTGCAGATGAACTTGGATTAAATGCAAAAAAATGTGAAGGAGAAGCAGCTTTATATGGTCCTAAATTAGATTTTATGTTTAAAGATGCTTTAGGTAGAGATATTCAAATACCTACTGTTCAAGTTGATTTTGCAATGCCTAAAAGATTTGGTTTATTCTATATAGATGAGAACGGTGAAAAACAAACTCCTGTTATGGTTCATAGAGCAGTTTTAGGTTCTTATGAAAGATTTTTAGTATTGTTATTAGAACAATTTAAAGGAGTTCTTCCTATATGGTTATCTCCTGTTCAAGTTAATATAGTGCCTGTTAATATGAAATATCATGATGAGTATTGTAGGAAACTAAAAGACCTATTAATTGATGAAGATATTAGAGTTAATTATGATGATAGTGATGAAAGTATGGGTAAAAAGATAAGAAATAGTAATGTAATGAAGAATCCTTATGTTTTAATTATTGGTGATAAAGAACGTGATAACAATTTAGTTAGTTATCGTAAGTATGGTGGTGAAGAGACTTATTCAATGAATGTTGAAGAATTTATAAAATTTATTAAAGAAGAAATAAAGAAAAGATAGTACTAATAGAGGTGGATGTAATGAGGCGATATAAACAAAGTGAAATGGAAGAAGTTGCAACTGTTCTTAAAAATGATGGTGTTATTAGTGTTCCTACTGATACTGTTTATGGAATATGTGCTAGGATTAATTCAAGTAAGGCTTATCTTAAGTTAGTCAGTGTTAAAAATCGTCCTGCTACTAAGTCTTTTCCTGTTCTTTGTAAAGATTTAGAACAAATTGAAAGTATTGCCATTGTTGATGAGAACACTCTTAAGTTAATTAAAGCTTTTATGCCTGGTCCTCTTACTTTAGTCTTAAATAAAAGACCTGATGCCTTTTCATATATTAATAATGCCGGTACAAGAGAGACAGATGAACTTGCTATTAGAATGGCTCCTACTCCATTTTTAAAAGAATTAATTAAAGAAGTTGGTAGTCCTTTGTTTTTAACGAGTGCTAATAAATCTGGGATGGATGTATGTAGAAGTTTAGATGAGATAGAGATAGAATGCCCTACTCTTGATGGAATGGTTATGGGTGATGTATCTTTTGGAAAAGCTAGTACTATTGTTGACCTCAAAGGTAATGATATAAAGATCCAAAGACAAGGACCTATTAGTGAAGATGAGATTATAAAGGTTGTCAATAAATAACCTATAGCAGCTTGCATGTATCTTATTCTTGACAAAAATAATTAAATATGATATTATATGTTCACTTGAAAGAGGGGGTAATTATGGAAAATAGAGAATTTAATAAAATAATTTCTTTTGATGAAAATACTGAATTTGAAAGAGTCAATGAAAAAATTGCAGTTGAATATTTTTTAAATTGTAGTGATGAGGATTTAAAAAAAGTCTTTTTAGATAAGTTTGATATTTATATAAAAAAGGGATTAAATTCTAAAGTATATACTAATAATACTATGCAAGATTTAATGTTTATTATTTTTTATTTATATGATGATCCATATTCATTATTAGTACAATTTAATAGGTTGGTTGAAGAAACTAATGGGTGCTATACAGATTATTATTATATAATAAACTTTGATAATTTAGACAAGAAAGAAAACCAATATCGTTATATTAGAACAATTAGAGAGATGATATCTGATATTGAAATTAGCGAGTCTTATAGTGATTTAAGTTTATCTAGAGATTTTAAGGATAAATTAATCAAGTATAGAGATGATATTGAATTTAATAAAAGAAAGAACTCTTTTCTTAATGAATATGGAGAATTGGATATTGAAGAATTAAAAATAAGTTTTGATTATTATATGTCAAAAGAATATATGGATAATGGTTCAAGGAGAAAGAGTTGGGGCTTTTTACAAGGAGCTTATTTCAGTGATAAGTATAATCGTTATGGGATTTATCGTCAAGCCTATACTTATTCATTGAAAATATATGGTGATGAGAAAACTAAAGAGTTATTTAACTGTGAATCTGGTAGTAAATATATTAAAGCTATATGTAATGGAATTGATTTAAATGATTATTTAAGTATTAAAAAATTAATTGGTTTGTATAAGACTACTCACTGTAATATATATGATTTATCCTTAATGCTTTTTGGTTCTACTAAATACTATAGTTGTTTAGAAATTTTATTTAAAAAAGCGAATAGTTCTTTAGAAAAAGATTTTGAACCTATTATTGCAAAGTATAAAAAAGATGAAATCGATTGTTTAATCGAGAGTGTAGACTATGAAGAATTTTTAAGAAGTAATTGTAGAAGTATTAAAGAATATTGTAATAGTAAAAATATAAGTGTTGATTTATTTAAAAAAGGTCTTAGTTATCTAAAGGATGAAGTTATGTTAAAACAAATTGAAGAAAAGAAACAAAGATTGGCTAGTACTCGTTTCGCTATTGTAAATAGTAGAGTAGATAGAATTGTTGATTATATGATGAATGGAGTCCCTTTAGATAATAATACGACTCGTGAATTTGATTATTTAGATTATAAATTAATGACTAAATTAGAACTTGATGAATTTAAAAAACTTGCTTGTGATAATGCTAATGCCAATATTGTTGGAGCTGTTAGTAGATTTATAAGAAAAAACAAAAATGTCAGAAAAACTAATATTCAATCAATACTAAATGCTAAAAATATAGTTGGATATGGAACTGATAATGAGCATGAAATAACTGATGAAGAAAAACTTGCTACTATTAATTATTTAAAACAACATTATTTAGTTTCTAAAAATGGTGTAATTGATTCTAAAGTTTATAATATTGCTATAAAAAGATATCTTGCTGGTACTTTATTTACAGAAGAAGATAAAGATAAAATTAAAAATAAATCTTAAGTATTAAATCACTTCTCTTTTTAATATAGATTAATGAGGAGTGATTTTTTATGTTTTCTTATAAAGTGTTAGAGGAATATGATAAATCTATTAGTGATGATGAGTTAAAAAAAATAATTAATGATAAGTTATATAGAATTATTACTACTCTTGAGATGAGTTTAGAATGAAAGATACTTTTAGGGTTGCAATTTATTTAAGACTTTCTATTGAAGATAAAGATAAATTAAATAGAACAGACGACAGTGAATCCATTAAGAATCAAAGACATATGTTAATGGAGGTTGTTAATAGCAATACTAGTTATAATTTAGTTGGCGAATACTGTGATGAAGATTTATCTGGAGCAGGTACTTTTAGACCAGAGTTTGAAAGATTAATTAAAGACTGTGAAAATGGTAAGATTGATATTGTTTTGTGTAAGAGTCAGTCTAGGTTTTCAAGGGATATGGAAATTGTTGAAAGATATATTAATAATAAGTTTAAAGAGTGGAATGTTAGATTTATTAGTTTATCTGATAATGCTGATACAGAAAATCCTGGTAATAAAAAGTCTAGGCAGATTAATGGTCTTGTTAATGAATGGTATTTAGAGGATGTTTCTAATAATATTAGAAGTGCTTTTAATTCTAAGATGAAACAAGGTGAGTTTATCTCCCCTTTCGCACCTTTTGGTTATTTAGTAGATAGTTCTGATAATAATAAATTAGTTGTTGATAAAGTGGCAAGTATAGTTGTTAAAGATATTTTTAATTTATATTTGAAAGGATATGGCTACTCTGCTATTGCAAAACATTTAAATGATAAAAATATACCAAGTCCATCACTTCACAAGTATAGACAAGGTATTAAATTAAATGTTGTTAGTAATAAAAAAAGAGATGAGATTAAATGGAATAGTAATGCTATTAAGACGATACTTAAAAATGAAATTTATCTAGGTAAGCTTGTACAAGGTAAAAGAACTACTGTTAGTTATAAGAATCATAAAATTATTAATAAAGATAAGAGTCTATGGATAAGTTATCCTAATACTCATGAAGCGATTATTAATAAAGATACTTTTGATAAAGTACAAAGGGAGATGAAAAATAGAACAAAACCTAGAAGCAGTAACACTGTTCATTTATTTTCAGGTAAAGTTTTTTGTTTATGTTGTGGTCATTATTTAAGAAAGAAAAACTCTTCAAGGCATGAATATTTAGTATGCTCTAATAATACTTCCTGCTCTAATAAGTCTTCTATTAGATATGATTTGTTAGAGAATATTGTTCTTGAGTTAATTAATAAACTTATAGATAAATTTTATGATGAGGAGTTATTAAAGGAAAAAACAAATAAAAAATATAATGAAGTATATATGGAAAAGTTAATATCTTTAGAAAGTGAGTTAGTTAATTTTAATAGAAAAATAGATGAGTTTGAAAAGTATCTAAAGAATCTTTATGAAGATAAGGTAAATAATGTTATTTCTCTAGAGATGTTTGATACTTTAGTAAGTAGTTATGAAGATAATAAGGGTAGATATTCTAAACAGTTAGATGATGTTAATAAAAAGATTAACGTTTATAAAGAGAATATTAAGGGTTTTGATGAGAAAATAATCTCTAAATATAAAAAACTAGATAATCTTAATAGAGTTATTGTTAATGAATTTATAGATAAGATTTATGTAGGTGAAATTAGAGATAATATTAGAATTATAAAAATAAAGTGGAATTTTTGAAGAAAAAAATAGTTTAACCGTATATTATATTAATAGAGATGGTAAAGATGAGACGTGATAGATGTCACGTTTTTATATTATCTTATTTTTTACTGGAGATATAAAGTGTTAAACAACTTTGCAAGAATTCTCTCTAACTAAAACAAGGAATATTTTGGAGGAAAGGAAGGAAAAGTTATGGATATAAGAAAATTAATTTAAGAAGGTAGTTGTCCGAAAAATTCGGACAACTACACTTAAAATCATTGGTAGTAAATTTTAATACTAAATGAATTTGTTTTTGATTCAAAGGTGAACTTTTTAAATTGTGTATCAGAATTAAAAAAGAAAGGATGAAAGAATATGAAACAAAATAAATTAGAAACAATTACTAAACTATTTGAAGGTAAAGAAATTAGGAGTGTTTGGAATAGTGAAAAGTAAGATTACTATTTTAGTGTAGTTGATGTTATTGATGCATTAACTGATAGTAGCTATGAAAAATCTAGGAATTATTGGAAGTGGTAAAAAAACAAATTAATTAAAGAAGGCAGTCAACTGGTTAGTATTACTAACCAGTTGAAAATGAAAGCTAAAGATGGAAAATTGAGTGAAACTGATACTTTAGACACAAAAGAAATTTTAAGATTAATAGAGTCAGTTCCTAGTCCTAAAGCTAAACCTTTTAAATTATGGTTAACATAGTTAGTAAAAAGAAAGAAAGGAAGTAATAATATATGAATCAAGATAAAATGCATATTATAAATAAATTATTTAACAATGAAACAATTAGAACTGTTTGGGATAGTGAGAAAGAAAAATATTTTGTAAGTATTGTGGATATTGTTGGTGTATTAGTTGATAGTAAAGAACCTAGAAAGTACTGGAGTTGGTTAAAAAACAAATTGAAAAATGATGAAGATTTTGAGTTGTCTAGTATTACTAGACAACTGAAATTAAAATCATCTGATGGGAAATATTACAGCACTGATGTATGCGATATTGAAGGTATGTTTAGGATTATTGAATCAATACCTAGTAAAAATGCTGAACCTATAAAAGGATGGCTTGCTAGACTTGGTAGTGAAAGACTTGATGAAACTTTCGATCCTTCTCTTGCAGTTCAAAGGGCAATAGATACTTATAGAGCTAAAGGGTATGATGAAGATTGGATTATTAAAAGAATTAAAGGTATTCAGGATAGAAAGAAACTTACTGAAGTATGGAAAGATAATGGAGTTGACAGTAATTTAGAATATGCAATACTTACTAACGATATCTATAGAGAATGGTCTGGTATGACTGCTAAAGAATACAAACAATTTAAAGGCCTTAGAAAAGAGTCTTTAAGAGATAATATGAGTGACATAGAAGTATTACTTGCAGATATAGGTGAAATTACAACTCGTGAGCTTGCTAAAAAGCATAAACCTTATGGATTAAGTGAAAATAGAAAAATTGCTAAAGCAGGGGGCGAAGTTGCTAGTAATACGAGAAAAGATATAGAAGAAAAACTTGGAGAGAATGTTATTAGTAAAGATAATAAGCTTAATTATCAATATATAAATGATAATAAAAAGTTAGAAAGTACTGTGTCTTAACAATATTCAAACAGTTGCTCTAATCAGGACACTTGCTACTAAACCTGATATATTACTTTTAGATGAACCATTTTCTGCTTTGGATGCAATGACTAGAGTAATGCTTGCAGATGATGTTTATAAGATGGTTAAAGACTTAGGTAAAACTGCTATTATGGTAACTCATGATTTATCAGAAGCTTTGAGCGTAGGTGATAAAGTTGTTGTACTTACGAAAAGACCTTGTGTTGTTAAAAAGATTTATGATATTAATTATAAGAATCGCTCTACTCCATTTAATAATAGAAAAGAAAAAGAATTTAATTACTATTATGAAAAGATATGGAGAGATTTAGATGTCAAACTATAGTGAGGAACATAAAGAATTTCTTAAAAAGAAGAAAAAAGAGAAAATTATTGTTATTAGTTTTCAAATATTAATATTACTAGTGTTCATTTTAGGATGGGAACTATTAGCAAGATTTAATCTTATTAATACTTTTCTTCTATCTAGTCCTAGTCTAGTACTTAAAACTTTAGGAAGTCTATTCACTAATAATGATTTATTAGTACATATAGGTATTACTTTATATGAGACTGTAGTTAGCTTTTTAGTAGTTACAATTATTTCCTTGTTAGTCTCTACTCTATTTTGGTTTTCTAAGAGGTTAGCAAAGATACTTGATCCTTATTTAACTGTTTTAAATTCGCTACCTAAAGTGGCTCTTGGACCTTTAATTATTATCTGGGTAGGTGCTAGTACTAATTCTATTATCTTTATGGCTTTATTAATCTCTTTATTCTTGTCTATTATAAATGTTTATCATAATTTTAAAGAAACTGATAATAACTATATTACTTTACTTAGAAGTTTAGGGGCTAGTAAGTTACAGATATTTATGAAAGCAGTTATACCATCTAACCTATCTAATATTATTAATAATCTCAAAATTAATGTGAGTATGTGCTATATAGGTGTCATTATGGGTGAACTGCTCGTATCAAAAAAAGGACTAGGATATTTAATAATGTATGGTACTCAAGTATTTAATATAGATCTTGTCATTGCTTCTGTTATTGTTCTAGGTGTCTTATCTTTCTTATTCTATTATCTTATTTGTTTACTTGAGAAATTTATACAAAGTAAAGGAACTGTTAAGAAATTAGGTAATTAATTTCTTAACAGCTTTTTTTATAAAACTAATAATTACCTTAAATAATTAAAAATTCAAGGGATAAATGATATAATTATCTTACTTGAAAAGTTGTATTATATAGAATGTTTTACTACAAATAACTCTGTTACTCTAACATACTGAAATAATCGTTTCAATTTACATGATTTAATTTTTAAAGAAAAACAACAGTCTTTATATCAAAAATCCACTATAATTATAACAATTTATTTTAATTAATCTTATTTTACCTATATAAATGTATTTCATCTTCTACTACTTAATTTTCTAATCATTAATACCAATATATATGTATTTAATATACAAAATATAATACTAAATACAATACCTAAGATAATCCATAAATAACTTAAACTACTATTAATTATAACATATCCAATATTCCATATAAATATAGGTATAATTATCAATACTATTAAGCTACACACAAAATATATAATTTCTAATAATAACGATACTATATTTGATAATTTACTCTTATTATAATAATTTCTAATAAAAACAATTACCTGAATAATAATACTTAATAATGATAAAAATATGATAGGCATATCTATACTAGACCATAAATCAAAATAAAGGAAATCGCTTATTTTATCGCCTAAACTTAAATTAGCATTAGCTATATCAGACCACATTAGCATCCCATGAGAACTACTTATTTCATATACTATCATACTAATTATTAGCATTATTATATTAATAATTATAGATGTTCTAATATTTTTGTCTATATCATTGGAGTTTTTTATACCTAAGATAAATATTTGTATTCCTAATAAAATTGATATTATTATTAATACTAATATATTTATTCCTAAAAAACTAGTCCACCATACAATACCATCTAAAACACCATATATATCAACCATAAACCAACTAACTATAAATAAAGTAAAACTTATTAATAATAGACCGATATTTATCCCTATAAACTTATTTAATCTATCCGCTATATTATTACACATTACACATGCTCCTTCTTTACAATCTTGTAATCAAATTATTAAAATCACTCCAGCCGACTATACCATCTTTTTGTAATCTACCAATTACTATACCAGTATTAACATTATTTGCTTTGGCAAAATCTTTTATTTGTTTTTCTGTGTACCTATTATTTTTTATAAAATTATTATACTCAGTATCTTTTATTAAAATATTCTTTGCATAATTATCTGCTTCTAGTTCTATTTCTGTTTTATCTATATTATCATCATCTATAAATATTTCTTTTTTACTGTGTTTTATAAGATGAGCTATTTCGTGAAATAAGGTAAACCATAATATATCATCTCTTTTTCCTCTATCACTAATCATTATAATAGCTTTATCACA
>CALVJB010000013.1 GCA_944332025.1 uncultured Bacilli bacterium | reverse complement strand
ATTTTATATATAAATCTAGGGTAAAATAATTCGTCATTTTATTCTATTTCTAGTAGAAAGAAGTTTGTCATTCTACACTTTCTACAATTTTATTAACTTGATATTACCACAAGTTAAATAAGTAAGTAAAGTATTTATTTTCCACTTTACATCTTACTTAGTATTTTTTAAATATTCTTATTACTTCTTATCCTTTTTTAACTCTCTACTCCACATCATTACTTTAACATAACTAATAGTACTAATTACTATCATTCCTACATTAAGAATAAGAACTAAGATAGCAAATAAGTTAAGTTCCATAAGACCATTAATAAGACTTTCAAACTCTGTTTCAACTAAAACATCTCTTGTTCCAAAATAACTTAAAGTAAGTATTAATGTAACAAGAAAATAAATAGCAGAAAAAATACCTAACTTAATTTTTTTAAACCTAAAAAACTTATACGCACTAACAACTTCAATAGCCATAAATAAGAAAATGATTACTAAAAATAAATAATTACCCATAACTAATACCTCCTAATACAATTCTTTTGGTAATATTTTATCAAGTGCTTCACAAATTACTTCACTTGACTCTTCCAATTTCTCTTCTTCTTCACTTGTTAATTTAATATTAATAGATTTCTCTATTCCATTTTTACCTATTATACAAGGCGTAGAAAGATATACATCATAAGTAGTATTATAATTTGATACTGGATATACTTTTTTTAAATCTTTAAGAACACATAATGTAAGTTCTAAAAGACAAGATGCTACTCCATCACTAGTATAACCTTTATGCTTAACTATAACACCTCCCATATGTCTAGTCTCATCTGCTAACTCTTCTTTCTCATCCAGGGATAAAAATCTATTTAAATTTTCTAGTCCTATATTAGCATTACTCCATGCAACAAACTGACTATTACCATGTTCTCCTAAAACATAGACATTTATATCATTAGGCTTAACCTTAATCTTTTTACTAATTAATGACTTTAATCTTGCTGTATCAAGCATTGTTCCAGTACCAATTACTTTATTATAAGGATAATCTGTATAATGTGCGATAAGTTCAGTTATAACTTCCATTGGATTACTCGCAACTAAGGTAATACCACTAAAAGATGTATCCCTTAATTTATTAGTAATATCTACTACTATTAGATTAGCTTTCTCTAAGTCACTCATCCTATCTTTTGTAGACTGTGGAACACCAGCAGTTATAACAACTATATCAGCATTATCACAATCGCTATAATTACCAAGTTTTATACTGATATTACAATTTCTATAGACTAAAGAATGTTCTAAATCAAGTATCTCCCCTTCTAGCTTATCTTCATCTACATCAATTAAACTTATCTCAACATTTATATCAGTCATACACAGTTTTTTTAAATATTCTAAGCCTACATTACCACAACCTATAATTACAACTTTCTTCATCTTCATCAATCCTTCTATAATTAGTCTATCACAGAATTAATCTTTTATAAAGAAAAAGACGAACGTAAATTCATCTTTTTGTTTTGTATTATAATTCATTACGAATTTTTGCCATTTTGGCTTATTTTTCGTAATAAACATAACATATATTTGTCTAATTAATATATATAATGCTTTAAAGAACTTATTCCATACTATTTCATATTATCATCGAAAATTAATTTTACAACTACACTAATATCCTCATCATTAATATTACTTTCAAAATTCAAACTTTGAACCATAGCAGAGTATTTTATGTCATTTTTTAATAATTCAGTTAATTCCTTTGAATAATATCTTGGAACATATCCTAAATGATAACATTTATTATTCTTATTGAGAATAACTTTAATAGTATTTTCATCATATAGATTATTAGGTTCTAACTCTAATAATAATTTATCATTTACACTTATTAATTTTAAACATTTTTTAACATCAGAACAATGTCTAGTACCAGCAACATCAAACTGTACTTTAACTTTATCAAAAGCTGGAACAAATTCATAATTATCTGTAATTAGTCTCCCCTTAGTAGCTTTTAAAATTTCTAATTTAGTAGAATCCTTCTCTAATCCATAAGCATTTAAAATTTCTAAATAATCTGGTCTAGCAGGATTTGGTAACCTAGTTTCAATATTTGCAAATAATTTATCACTGCTATACACATTATTAATATTTTCAAATCCTGGGAAAAAATCAAATCCAACTTCTCTAGCATCATTTAGTTCTGGATTGACATATTTGAACACATATTTATCATCATTATATGTAAGAATTCCAATTTTATATCTTCTTCTAGTCTTAGGATGTTTCCAAATTAACCACATTTCATTATTCATTAGTAGCACCTCTCTTGATACATATAGATTACACTATAACTTAGAGAATTGCAAGATAAATATTATACATCTTTACTTTTAAAAGCTTTAAAGAACTTACTCCAAACTTTTTCATTAGAGTAATTAAGTATTCCTACTTTATATACTTTCATACCAAAATGTAATATTAAATAGATAAATAAAATTAATACTACAATAGAAATAACTATATCAACTAAACCTATTTCTCCCATCATATAAAGACTAGGACTAACAAATGATGATAAGAATGGTACATAAGATAATATTCTAATAAGAAGTGAACCATTAAACATACCTGCCATCATCGCTAAATAATATCCTCCTAAAGAAAGAAATACTAAAGGTGTTTGTAACTGTGAAAAGTCTTCCATATTAACAGTCATAGAGGCAAGGATACCTGCTACTATTGAATATGCTAAGAATGATAGTACTATTAATACTAATGTTAAAGGTATTACATAGATTAATTTTTCTACAAATCCAGATGCTACTAAACTATCAAAGATAGATGTAACTTCACTAGGTAAAGACATACCACTACTTAACATATTAGTACTTATTAATAGGCCAATAACAGCATAAACTACTAAGAGTAATCCTTGTACTATAACAAAGATATTACTAGCAAGTATCTTAGACATTAAATGTTGTTTAGGAGAAACATTAGATATAATTATCTCCATACTACGAGTTGTTTTCTCTTCACATATTTCTCCTCCTACCATTTGTATTAAAATCATTGTCAACATAAAGAATGGTAGAATAATTGTTGGGAAGACACTACTCATAATAAGACCCATATTCTCATCAACACTATTATCTTCATTAAGAACTACTCTATCTATTGTTACAGGACTAGAAATATTATTTAATGTACTAGCATCTATATTATTAATAGCCATACCAATAGTAGTCTTAGTAGAGTTTAAACTCTGAGATAAAACTTGATAAGTTAGTGTATCTATTTTCTCATTAGATGTAACTTTCGCTTTCAAATATTCTTTATTATCACTATTTAACTCTACTAATATCTCATCATCTTTTAGATTATCTTTTAATTCATTAGCATTCTTATTACTCTTTTTAACTGTTACTTTTACTTCATCTTCGTCATTATTTAAAGTACTTGAATAACTTTCTATATTCTTTTCAAATAATGAATAACTATTAGTATTATTATCTATAACAATTATATTAGTCTTACTATCAAAATCTCCTCCAAAGAAAGATACAATAGAATTTATATTTAAAAGAAGAATAATCGCTACTGCAAGTATTATATTAGTAATAACAAACCATTTAGTTTTAAATTTTTTTCTTAAACTAACTTTAGTTAGATACAGGAACTTCTTATTCATGAATACCCCCTACTTTCGCAATAAATATTTCATTAAGTGTAGGTTCTACTACATCATATTTAGTAATATTACAGTTTTTAACTAAAGAGAATATCTTTGGAGCGACACTCTTATCTTCTATTTTTACTTCTATTTCTCCTCTTACTTTAGATACACCTAATACCCCTTTTACTTTCTTTATTTTATCAAGAGGTAAATCATCTCCTCTTAACATAATATTTTTAATACCAAATTCTTCTTTAATATCTTTTAACATTCCACTAACAACAGGCTTTCCTTTTACAAGGATAACTAACTTTTCACAAAAGTCCTCTATATATTCCATCTGATGTGATGAAAAGATAATAGATGTTCCTTCTTTTTGTAAATCATATATAGCATCTTTCATCATCTTAACATTAATAGGATCAAGCCCTGTAAAGGGTTCATCTAATATTAATAGTTTAGGATGGTTGATGATAGCAGAAATAAACTGAATCTTTTGTTGATTACCTTTAGATAATTCTTTAATCTTTCTATTTTTATAACTAGCAATAGAAAACTTTTCTAACCATTTATCTATATCTTTTTCTATAGTTCTCTCATCAAGTCCTTTTAATACTCCATAAAAAGTAAGTTGTTCTAAGACTGTAAGTTTAGTAAGTAAACTTCTCTCTTCAGTAACAAAACCTATTTCATTAGTTAAGTTATAATCGATTTTCTTACCATCAAGTAAAACTTCTCCACTACTAGCATCAATTAAGCCCATAATAATTCTAAATGTAGTAGTCTTCCCTGCACCATTTTCACCAAGTAATCCAAATATTTCTCCATCATTGACAGTAAAGGACAGATTATCAACTGCCCTATTTTTACCATAATATTTTGTAATGTGTTTTACTTCAAGCATAATTATTCCTCCTTTAATACGATTGCTTCAGCGACTGTATAATTTTTTTCATGAGAAATTGAAATTAAAATGTTATAATCTTTTAATATAACATAAGGTTTTCCATTTTCTCTATTAAGAATCTCTATTTCCTTCATATTTAGTATTTCTTTATCACCAATTGCTTTAATAACTGCTTCTTTTCCAGCAAATCTTCCACACAAATATTCTAACTTTTTCTTACCTTTCTTTGTTAAAAGCACTTCTTTTTCCTTAACTGTTAAGATATTCTCTTTCAAATTATTAAATGTATTTTCATCTATTCTTCTATTTTCAACAATATCAATACCAATACCTACAATCATAATACACCTATAAATTATCTTTTATTATTTTATAAATAGAATCTTTATCTAAACCATTAAGTCTCTTTATCTCACTATAAGTACCATAACCAGTAGCGAAAGTATCATTAAGTCCTATTTTGATAAGCTTTGTATCAATACTATTTGTTGCAATTACATCTGCTATACTACTGCCTAATCCGCCAATAATGTTATGTTCTTCCAAAGAAAATACTATCTTACTATTTTTGCATTCTTCAATTATATTTCCTTCATCTAATGGCTTCAAAGTATGAACATTTATAACTCTTAAGGAGATACCTTCTTTATTAAGCATTTCAATAGTATCTAGTAATTCATTTATTATACTACCAGTAACAAATACAGTCCCCATATCTCCATCAGTTATTTTTATGTTTTTAGATACAATAAATGAATAATCATCCTCATATATCTCTTTTTCATTGCTCATACCCATTCTAATATAAACGGGACCATCTATTTGATAAGCAGCTAGTATAGATTTTTCTAATTCAAAAGGACTAGCAGGAGATAATATTGTTAAATTAGGAAGAGCTTTTAATACCGCAATATCTTCTGTAGCATGATGAGTAGGTCCTAATGTAGACCAAGAAAGACCAGAACCCATTCCTACTAACTTAACATTTCTATTTTGTAAACATATATCATCTCTTATAAACTCATAAGATCTATATGCTAAAAAAGCATTAGTTGTATATACAAAAGGTATCTTACCTTGACTAGCTAGTCCTGCAGAAGCAGCTACTTTATTATTCTCACTAATGCCAAAATTAATGACTTGGGAAGGCAATTCTCTTGCAATCATCTCATCATAATCAGTACCACTATCAGAAAGACATAATATAACATTTTTATCTTGTTTCATTAAATTATATATAGTTTTTATATAAGCTTTTTGCATTCTTCTATCTCCTCATCACTAATATTTAACTCATTGACAAATACCTTTAATTCTCTTTTATTTGGTAACTTCCAATGCCATCTTGGATTATTCTCTACAATAGATACTCCCTTACCTTTAACAGTATTAGCTAGAACAACTCTTGGCTTTAAACTATTATTTACTTGTTTAAAACATTTTTCTAACTCCTCAACATCATGTCCATTTACTTCACATACATCACAGCCAAATGCTTGAAAATATTCTTTATAAGATTTAATGCCCATAACATCTTCTAAACTACCCATTTTTTGAATTTTATTGCAGTCTACTATTATAGTTAAGTTATCTAATCTTTCATGTACAGCGAACATAGTAGCTTCCCACACTGTCCCCTCTTCACATTCACCATCTCCTAAAAGACAATATACTTTAGACTTTTTACCATCAAGTTTTAAAGCTTTAGCAACTCCAGTAGCATAAGACAATCCATGTCCTAAAGAACCTGTTGATGTTTCAACACCAGGTACATAAGGATAACATGGTTCTCCTCCTAAAATAGAACCAGGCTTAGAAAATGTTTTCAAAATACTCTTATCAAAAAATCCAACATCTGCTAACACTTGGTATAAAGCTAAACTACCATGTCCCTTACTTAAAATAAAGTAATCTCTTCCTTCAGAATTTGGATTTTTAGGATCATAGTTTAATATATTACATTTATATAAGGTATATAAAATCTCTACTATTGAAAATGCGGAAGCAATATGAGCAATAGACGCACTATATGCTGTTAAAAATATTTCTTTTCTAATTTCTTTTAATTTATCTTCCATTTTTCCTCCTAATCGAATATTGTTATTGTAAAAGAGTCTAATCCAGAGCCACCTATATAAGGTAAATTATTTAAGTTATTTAAATCTTCACTTGATAATTTAAACTCTACTGCTTTCAAGTTTGATATCATCCTATCTTTATTTCTAGTTTTAACAATAGGTATGACATTATTTTGAATAGAGAAAGCTATACAAATATCAGCAGGTGTCTTATTATACTTTAAAGCCATATCTTGCAATGGTTTCTTCTTCAATAATTTTCCTGATCCTAAAGGACTCCATGCTTCTACTAATATATTATTTTTAAAACAAAAGTCCAAAGTTTCCTCTTGTCTAAAACCTGGATGAAATTCTATTTGATTAACAAAAGGTTTTATTCTAGCTGTCTTTAATAATTCTTCTAATTGCAATTTATTAAAATTACATACCCCTATCGCTTTAACTAATCCTTTATCATATAACTTTTCTAACTGCTCCCATACTCTTTTATTAATCAAAATCCAATCTTCATGAACTGCTTTTGATGCTGGCCAATGCATTAAATATAAATCTAAATAGTCACAATCTAACTTAGAGATTGTTGAAAGACAAGCCTCTTCTACATTATCTCTATCACTATTCCACAATTTTCCAGTAATAAACAATTCCTCTCTTTTTATAGAAGAAGCTTTTATACCTCTACCTATATAAGTTTCATTTCCATATGCTTTAGCAGTATCTATTAGTCTGTATCCACTATCAATAGCATTTTTTACTATTTCAATAGTCTCTTCACTATTAGGTAATTTCCACGTACCAAATCCTATCAAAGGCATATTAAAATTATCTTTATTCATTTAATAACTCCTTCTTCTTATCATCAATAGTTTTTTTAGTCATATCTACTTGTTCATGCCAATTATCAAGCAAATCATACCACTCTTTATAATTACTATCATCCCTACGATCAGGCAAGTCATAATTTTCTTTTATATAATCTGAGATAAAACTTGTATACTTCTCAGCTCCATAGATATTAACATGATTAAAGTTATAAAGATCGCCTTCAAAATCTAAATTCATTTCATCATAGTAAAGATTAGCATCTACAAAGTTATAACCAGCTTCAGTAATTATATCTTCTATATAATTAAACTGCATTCTTTGTTCTTTTGTTTCTTGATAAGGAGATACGACAAATAAATAATCACTATCTGTAGTTTTAATATAATCTAATAAATCTAATAAGATATCTTCAGACTCTTTAGCTATCTTCTTTTCCTCATCAGTCTTATTATCATACTCTTCTAACATAGCTACTTCTGGAACAAAGTAAAAACCTTTTAGAGGATTTTTGTATGTATGAAACATCATAGATAAAGCATTAGGATTTATGTTATCAGAGAAAAATGAACGATGATATTTTATTATATCAAAGATATATGGTAAAGTCTCCTGACCTATATTTTTTTCTACATTTTCATTTATAAATTCCAATTTGTTTAAAGAAAAACTCATACCTGTTAAAAAGTTACGATAATGAACTTCTTCAGGTAATCGATTCTCTCTATATTGAAAAGCCCTAGCATCAATAACAATTAATTCTGGATCTTGAGTTTTTAAAGCTTCTTTTATTAAATATTTATATAATTCTGCCTGAACAACATAAGCACCATAACTATATGAAGCAATTCCCTCATCTTCAAATGCTTGTAAAGGCGCCCAATATACAAAACAAGCACTTCCTCCTATATATACCATATCTAAAGAATTCTTCTTTTCTCCATAATATCCATTAATATTCCTTAAACTAACTTCATCGGGTTTCATTAAATATGTTAAATAAGTAAATACAAATATAAATATGATGATAAAAGCAATCATTTTAGTTATAGGAATCATACTTTTCTTAAACTTCTCTTTCATTTAAAAACCTCCATAAATAAAATCTGTAGGATTATAACCAGGTCCATAAGCCCCATATATCAAAATAGTTATTATAAAGGCAAATAAAACGATAAATTTAAATATTAAATTTTGTTCTTTAAATTTTAAAGAAACATCAATATTCTTATAGTTAAGATAATCTACTATAAAAACAATAGTAACTGAAAATAGTATAGGTAATATAGGTATCACTGGCAATTCATTTCTAAGTAATAAACTTGCATTTACAAAAATATTTTTTATTATATAAATACTTTCTCTTAAACTTGGAGAACAAGCGAAAAGCCAAATCACACACATAAAGAAAAATGTTCTAAGTGACTGAAACAATCTAAAACTAAAACACTCTGTTTTTATGTGTAACTTCTCTGTTAGTTTTTCTATAGGCTTTTCTACTATTTGTCCTACTGTTAAATAAATCCAAGGAAGAATACCAGCAGCAAAAATATATTTATAACTTGCTCCATGCCATAACCCAATAAATAACCATAATAATAGTATAGATATTATTGTGGGGATTAGTTTACCAATTTTCTTACCAAATAACTTCTTACATTTCTTACCTATTTTTTGAAAAATATTAGCTTTTAATAAAGGATACATTATATAATCTTTACCCCATGTACCAAGAGATATATGCCATCTTCGCCAAAATTCAGATAAATTTTTTGAGAAAAATGGACTATTAAAGTTTTCAGGAAGGTTTACTCCATACATTTTAGATGCTCCAATAACAATATCCATACACCCAGAAAAATCTGCATATATCTGAATAGCATACAAAATAACAGCAACAACCAAATACCACCCTGTATAATAATTATAATTTGAAAAGACTGCATTTACTACTTGTGATAACTGATCAGCAATTACCAATTTTTTTAATAGACCATATATTAATCTAGTAAATCCAATAAATAGATTATTAAAATCTAGTTTTTTCTCTTCAAAAAATTCTCGTTGCATATAATTATATCTAACTACTGGTCCTGATATTAATAATGGATAATAACAAGTAAATAAAGCATGTTTTAATATATTAGTTTGTGCTTTAGAAGTTGTTCTATATACATCTGTAACATACCCTATTAAAGAAAGTGTATAATAAGATATACCAAGTGGTGCTAAAAGGTTGATAGTATTAAAATAAATATCTAAATTAAATAAACTACCAAAAAGATTAATAGTCGCTGGAAATATATTAATGTACTTTAAAATAGCAAGTTCCCCCACAATAAGGAATAAAGTTAAAAATAGAACTATCTTTTTACTTTTATCATTTTTACATTTTTTCTCTATTATATTACTTCCTAAATAACTTACTACTATTCCGAAAATCATATATAATAATAATTTCCATGAACTAGAAAATACAAAAAAGAAAATGCTGATTCCTAACAAAGCAAACCAGCGATATTTTTTAGGAAATATATAGAATACAACTAAACTTAAAAATAGAAATACAAAAAAATTAAATGACGTAATTCTCATAAGTACTGCCCCCAAGTCTATAATTTTTCTAGATATATATTAGTATATAGTATTTTCCATATAGCAGTCAATAATAGTAACTACTTTGTAACTCCTATTTTCATTTTACCTCTACATACTTTTTCTTTATTTTGATTGTATATATTATACTTTAATTCAATCTGTTTAAATCTCTCATCAATAGATACAACTTTAGCTTGTACTATTAAAGGACAATCTCTAAGATAAACTGGTTTAATAAATGATATTTCAATATTATGAATCAAGCTATACTTACCTGGTATATACATACCTGCTAAAGAAGATAGACAAGAAGCAGTAAGCAAACCATATACTACTTTTTCTTTATAACCATTTTCTTTAGCATATTCTAAATCATTATGAAGAGGATTAATATCTTTAGAAATTTTTTTAAACATCTCCATCATTTCTTCATCTAGCACATATTCAAAAGATACCTCCATACCTACTTCAATATCTTTAAATTCGTATTCTTTCATTGTTGTCTTTCTAATATAATATCAACCATTTCCCCAACATTTTTCATAGTTGTTACTTCGTTCATATTAAATTTTATTCCAAATTTATTTTCAACTGCTACAACCAAATTAATATGTTCTAGACTATCCCAATCTTCAATATCATCAGCAGTAGTAGATTCATTAACATGAATTTCATCATCATCAAAAACCTCTTGAAAAACTTCATCTAAAGCATTATATATTTCTTCTTTTGTCATCTTTATTCCTCCACTCTTATTAATTTATTTTTAGGTTCATAATCTTTATCTATCTTTAGTATCCACTCTGTATTACCTTTATCATCTTCTTTAATTTTTGTAAAACCTTGCAACTCATAAAAATCTTTTACCATACCATTTTTAGCAGTAGGATAATAATAGCCATGTATTTCTTTAATCCCCTTTTCTAATGCTCTTTTAACTAAAACATCTAGCATAGCCTTCTCTACATCTCGTTTTAAAACTCTACAACTCATAATCCATAAATCTATATCTAATATAGTTTTATTAATATGACCTATTATTACAGAAATAACTCCATTGTCTCCAAAAATATCTTCAAGTTTACCATATAAAGTAAGATAGTTATCATCCTTACTAACTTCTTCTATTTCTGCTTGTGTATATCTTTTGGTCGTTAAATTAAATTGGTTACTCTTGTTAGTTAATTGAGCAATTCTAGCCATATATAATGGTATAAAGCTCTCAATTTTAGCATGCATCTCTAATGACTTTAAGTAATCATCATAATTAGTAAAAGATGCCATTATTTTATTTCTCTCCATATTATCTCTATACATCTGTGTTTTCTTCAAATCGTCTTTTGAAAGATTAGTAACTTCAAAGAAACCAGCTCTATCAATTGTATTTATATATGTCTCAGGGCTTTTCATTTCTGGAGTTTTAACACTAGGAATATGTTGATTAATAATAGCCCTTTCAGCAGGATTATCATCAACAAAGACTAAACTATCTACTCCTAAATTAAGCTCGTTGGCAATATCCAACATATTTTTTGACTTGGGTAGCCAATTAGCTTTTATTACAACAAAATCATCTTTTTTTAAAACACCATCAGGATGTTCTAGACCTGAAATAGCATTTTCATAATCGTTTTTACTATTAATATTTAAAATAATACCCATTTGTTTTAACTCTTTAATATAGTTTTGAAATTCATAATATACTTGACCTTCTGAAGTATCCTTGCCAATTTTTATATTGTCAACACCATCATCTCCTACTATTCCTCCCCATAAAGTATTATCTAAATCAAGTACAAGACCTTTTTTATTTTTACCATAAATTGACTTAATAATATTCGCTACATTAAAAGCTAAAAGAGGAATTGCAGGTACTGCTAAAGCATATTTATACATATGCCAATAAAACTGATCAGACCATTTTTCTAAACCATATAAACTAGACTGATAATTAATATCGTTTATAAAGAAATTATTATGACTATCTGCATATTTAGAAAATTCTAAATTAAGTCTTGTAATAAAATTAGTTTTACCATGTATATCAGTAGCATCTTTATTCCCTAACAATCTATAAAATGGATATTCAAAATTATTTTGAATAATAGGACAATTATATTTTTTTGATAAATTTTCCCATATTCCTACAAACTTCTGATATTCTTGATGTAATAGATTATCAATTTCCTCACTAGTATTTAAAATAGTAGGATAATTAGTAATATTTCTATTTGAAGTATGAATAAAAATAATGTCAGGTTCAAATTCATCTAGTTCTTTGTTTTCAAACATAGCCTCTTGAAAATATTGATTATATTCAGACTCATAAAATGAGGGTTTTATATCATAGTTTAACAAAAACAATTCCAATATAAGTTTTATATCATTAGTTGTGGAACCTCCTAAAATAGCAATTTTCTTTTCTAAAAAATTAGTATTTTGGTTTAATAATTCTTTCTTTAAACTCTTTTTCTTTTTTAAAATATAATCACTATCAAAAGGATAATCAAGTTCTTTCATTTACACCACCTACAATTCGAGTATAACATTAATTTATTAACCGGTCAAACTTATAAGCTTAACCAAAATTTTATATTCATCTTTTAAGAATTATCAGTAAATCTTATAATACTATTTTCTTGTTTTAATAAGTAAAAGTTCAAATAATTGTCTATGTTTTTTTACTAATACTTCAAGAATTAAACCACATATTAATAATAGTATTGCAATTATTAACATAAAACCAGCAAATATTAGAGTTGGAAATCTTGGAACTAATCCTGTCTCAAAATATTCAACAAATACAGGAATACCAAATATTAAAGAAATAATTAAGAAAATTAAACTTATTATAGTGAAAAAAATCATTGGTTTATATTCTTTAAATAACCTAGCTATAGTTTTTAATACTTTAAAACCATCACTATAAGTATTAAGTTTAGATACACTTCCCTCTGGTCTATCTCTATATTCAACTGGAATTTCTTTTAATAGAAAATTCTTATCTAAAGCATGTATAGTCATCTCTGTCTCTATTTCAAATCCCTTAGATAAGACTGGAAAAGTCTTAACAAACTCATAACTAAAAGCTCTATAGCCAGTCATAATATCATGAATATTGCTTTTGAATAAAGTATTGATTAAGCCTCTAACCATTTTATTACCAAAGTTATGAAAAGGTCTTTTATTTTCAGAAAAATAAGTTGATGATAATCTATCACCTATTACCATATCAGCTTTGCCATTTAAAATTAAATCACACATTTCTTTGGCATTTTCTTTAGGATATGTATCATCACCATCTATCATCAAATAACAGTCTGCATCAATGTCTTTGAACATGCTTCTAATAACATTCCCCTTACCTTGACGATATTCATATTTAACAATAGCACCAGCTTTCTTAGCAATTTTATCAGTACCATCAGTAGAATTATTATCATAAACATAAATATCAGCATTAGGCAAAACCTTTTTATAATCTTTTACTACTTTTTCAATTGTTTTACTTTCGTTATAACATGGTATTAATACTGCAATTTTTTTATTTTCTTTCATTTCTTTCTCCTACTTCCTAATTAATATATTTATAGTATAACACGTTAATATGTATTTTACCAATTAATATTTAAACCTATTTTTTTAAAATAAGATCTATAAAACTCTCTAAATCTACAAGATATTTTTCGATTATAAATAAATTTAAATAACTTTTTTCTTAACATTTCTATTAACATACTAATAACAAAGATAACTACTGCCGTCAATAATATTAATACTATAGTTTTTAAAGTCATGCTAGAAACATTAAAATATTCCAAAAACCCATAAAGATTATCTCTAACATAGATATTTTCATGTATTAAGTAAATACCTAGTGTACAACTAGAAATATAATTAATTATCTTACTCTTTATATTTAAGGTACTAAAGAATAAAAAATAAAGTATTGTCTGAACAATTAATATAGGACTACCAAAACTATTATGAAACCAATAAAAGATATTTGATATATAGTTAACTATTTCGTTTGATGAATTTAACTCTCTTGATATTGAAAAGAATAAAACAGATAAAAAGGCAAAAAAGATATAACCTACAAAATATAATAGTTGTTTCCCTTTATCAGTAAATCTAGATAATAGAGCACTCTTATCAAGCGGATAACACCTTAAGTAGGCACCTATAAAATATAAAAGTATGAAATTATAAATAGAATGCCCTTCGTTAGTATAAACTGTAGCATCTAAAGTAAGAGTTGGTATTATACTAAATATAATAAATAAAGTTATTATTATTCTTTTTAAAGTCTTTTTATCACAATTATTTATAACTATATTTAAGATTGGTGAAATTAAATATAAGACTAAATAACACCCTATATACCAATAAAGTCCATAATCAAGCGGTATTATAGTTTTAAAAATATCTAAACTTGTAATAGGATATGTTAAAGAAATATTTAATTTTTCTGTCAAAATTAATGCTATTAATAGGAAGATAACACCATAAAACCACGTTGCATTATTTATAGATATTGCTTTTGATAGTCTCATCTTCTTTTTACATTGAAAATACCCTGTAACTATTACAAAAGAACTAACATGCACTAATGTAATTGCAATTATAAATCTTATTAATATATATATACTAGAGCTCATCTCATATGAATGAATACTACAAAGCCGAAAAATGAGATGAAAAATTATAATAAATAGCATTGATACAATTCTCAAAAGTTCAAAATTAGAATTTCTGACATTTTCTACATCTGTCATTTTTTATCCCCCCCAACTATTATATATAAACTATATCACAAATTAACTTTTCATGTCATTAGTTTTGACGAAAAAAGAGAAAATAATTCAAATTATCTTCTCTTTTTAGTGCTTTTTATATTAATTGAAGGTAAATAATTAATAAAGAATAATAAAGGTAAAGCAGTATACAACCAGAATATATATCTAAGCATTCCATTAACTGGAGATGCCACCATTAAAGTTAACCACATTCCAACTATCGGAACATAACAAAGTAAATTTTTCTTATTTTTTCTATAACAAACTACACCTAAAATAATAGTAAACCAAATTATTAAGCCTAAATTCCATTGTAAACTTAAAATAGGAGTATCATAACTATATAAATTATCTATAAAATTACCAACACTTTTAGGTACTAACGACTGCTGATAAAAGCCTAAATCATTATCAGTTACACCTAATTCTACAGCGTTATTCGCTAAATTAGGATACCAATAACCTAAAGTAGATATTAAATATGACTCTACTGCCACATCAAAATGTTCAATTACTAAATCTTTCCATAAAAGTAAAAATTCCATATTATGAGAATCAAAATATTCTTGATTTAAATTTAAACTAAATTTAATACCATCAGAAACTATTGGATTATAATCACTCTTTAAATTTTCAATAGTAATAAACTTTTCTAATGTCTCTTTCTCTTCTTTAGTAAAGTTAACATCTTTATAAGCCATCCTTCCTACTTGTTGTATTGGCATACCTAAATATTCCCAAGATTTACTCTTTTCAACTCCAAAATAATTAAATACAGGATACTTTACAACAAAAAAGCAAAGTAATACTAAAGATATAGTTATAGCGAATGGTTTTATTTTATCTTTAAAATATACTAAAATAAAAGGAATAAATAATATATACATATATAAAGCATTATTTCTAAAAAACAGTACTAATAAAGATATAATTGCAAAAGAAATAAAATGATAATATTTTAATTCTTCTTTCTTTTCAATAAAAACATAAATATTAATCAAGAAAAGTAAGAAGAAACCACCAAACATTACATCTTTCCACATTGTAATACTATAAAAGGCATAAACAGGTAGTAGTCCAAACAAAAACATAAGTCCTATCAAAATCTTTTTATCAATTTTATGTTTATTTAGAAAAACAATAAAATAAGAATAAATAGATGACATAATAATCATCTGGACAATTGTAGAAACAGATGCTCTTATATTTTCACTATTTGAAAAAATACTACCAAAAGCATAACATACCTTTAAAAAGAAAGTATGTAAAACTGGATGATGATCAGTTAAAGTTGTTAAATGTTTAAACTGTTGAGTCTGATAAATAGCATCTGGAGCGATTAAACCTGGAAATGAATGTAAAAAGTATGGAATAAGACAGAGCATTATAACAATAAATGAAATAATAAATAATTTTTTATTATTCTTAAAATTATTTTCGCTGACTAAATTTAATGTTTCTAATTTTTTTAATATTATAGAAATTAATAAAGTAAATAAAAGAAAAATACCAATAAATAAATATAATGTTTCAAAAGTGAAATATTCTATAAAAACATTTTTTGTAGTATACATATTATCAAAACAGACTTTACCTAAAGTAAAGCACAAGGTAAATATTAAAGAAAGAATTATACTTCTTTTAGAAAGTAATTTAAAGAAATATTTTTTTACAACAATAAAATTTAAAATATAAATAATAAGACTTAAAATATTAAAATTATCTAATGATAAATACTTAGCTAAAGCCAAATAAATCATTAAAGATATTAATAAATATCCAAAATTATTATTTAACCTTTTCATAACTTACACCTCTTTTTTTTAAAAATGGAACAATAAGTAATATTGGTAAACAAGTAAAAGCACTAAAAATATATCTAAACTCTGCAAAAACAGGAGTTGCTACCATCATAGTTAACCAAATCCCAAATATTGGAACATAAACATATAAAATACTCTTTTTCCTATATCTTTTAACAGCAATATATGCTGAAAGCAAAATTAACCAAAAAGCTAAAGCAATACACCAAGTATTACCTATAATAGGAAGAGTTCTTGTACCTAATTTTGTAATCTCATTTCTAATATTATCAGGAACAAAACTACTTGTATGAACACCAATATCATTTTCATCTATTTTTGCCGTTGTAACCCAATAATCCACATTAGGATAATAATAACCTAAAGTACTAGTCAAATATGCTTCTGTAGCAATACCAAAATGTTTAAAACATAAACTAATCCATAGTTTTAAATATTCAATTTTATTTTCTTCAAATGCTTCTGCATTATAATTATAATTAAATTTTATACTATCAACAATCTCTGCGTTATATGATTCTCTTAAAGTATCTAATGGTATTAACTTATTTATTAACTCTTCTTCCCCTTTAGTAAATTCTACTCCTTTGTAAGCCATCCTACCTATCTGTTGTAGAGGTATCGCTATATATTCAGAAGATTTTGAAGTTTGGATACCAAAATAATTATAAATTGGTCCTTTTACTACAAAGAAAACTGCAAAAACTATAATTAACATAGGTACTATTACTTTTAGTTTTTTTCTAAAAACAATTAATGTCACTAAAGCTAAAATGAAATACATATAAATAGCATTATTTCTAAAAAATATTGTCAATAAAGATATTATTATAAAACTATAAAAATTTTTAAATGAGATATCATTTTTCTTTTCTAATAATTTAATAAGTTCTAAAACTAATAATAAGACCATACCACTAAAGATAATATCTTTCCACATAGTAATACTATAAAATCCAAACATAGGAACTATAGCATAAAATAACAAAGTTGCAATCAATAAATATTTATTTACATTTCTCTTAGCAAGAAAGAAAACAGAATAAGCAAAAATAGAAGCCATAACAAGCATCTGGACAAGGGAAATAAGTCCAACAGAAAAATTAACATTTTCTGAGATAAAATAACCTATTTTATATGGAATATACATAAAAATAAAATGAATAACTGCATGATGATCAGAAACTGCTCTATTACCTAAAACCATATTTAACTCATCAATAGAATCTCCTGTTATTATTCCTGGATAATAAACAATAAAATAAGGTAACCAACAAATAAAAATGATTAATAATGACCATAGAAAAATATACTTTTTCTTAAACACTTTTTTATCTTTAAATTTAATATTAACTAATTTAGGAATAACAGTTACAAGTATAGTATAAATTAAACTAGTATTACCAATTAAATAAATAATATTTTTAATAGTAAATAATTCATTCCAAAAACTATCAGTAGCGGAGTATCTAAAATTATAAAGTATTCTTCCTGCAATCAATATAACTGCAAAGAATAAAGAAAATATTAAAATATCTCTATTATACTCACTCTTTTTTAAAATATTATTTTTATAAAAATATATAATAAGTACTAACACTAATAGTGAAAAGATATTATTAGCTGGTAAAACATCTTGAAAGCATAAGGATATATATGTAAAAAGGCTTAAAATAATGGGTATTAAATATTTATTGTTCATTATTTTATCAAGCATAATCTAATCCTCCTCTTTAAGACATCTATCAAAAAAATCTTTAAAATCTTTTGCTTTCTCATCCCAAGACCATTTCTTTATCTGTTTCATATTTTCCATAGATAATTTTTTAAAATCTTTAGGATTATTAAGAAGCTCTTTAATTTTATTTTTCATACATTCAACAGTTCTATCTTCTAATATATATTTTTTTTGATAAGGACCTAAAGCTTCACTAACAATACCTACATTTGTTGATATTATTGGAACACCACAAGCCATTGCTTCTAAAACTGGATTAGGTGTTCCTTCAGACATAGATGAACAGATTAAAACATCTATAGAACTATAATAATCTATCATTTCATCATGAGGTATAAATTTAACATTAGAATCTGCATAATTAGTTTTAATATCATATCCTTCTTTTTTTAAATCTTCTATAGCAGGATTTAATATTGTAACTAACCCTTTAGTATCTTCTCCAAATTCACTCCACTTACTATTACCGACCCATCCAATAACAATAGTTCTATCTAAATTATCAAACCTTTCTATATTACGAGGATAAAACTTCTCTAAATCTACTCCATCTGTAATAACCATTTTAGGTTTATACTCAATATTTAAATTATTATAAATTTTTAATAATTTTCTAGAAGATACATAATAATTACTAATATTATTAAACAAGAACTTTGTAATTTTAATATTCTCATCTAAAAATAAATGATCATAAACTGCAGTACTTATTTTCTTAAAATTAACATAATCATTCATAAATTGCTCTTTAGATGAACCTAATAAATAAGTATATTCTTCAAAAAATGGTCTAGTTAAATTATAAAGAGGTTCTCTCCATAAAAAATGAACTAAATCATAATCTTTAACTAGCAAAAAAAGTTGTGTTAAATTACCTCCTAAAAACTCTAATATTATAATATCAATATCATAATATTTTTCTAGTTTCTTTTTTAATATTTTTGCTATATTAGCAAAAGCCCAATTATCCTTGTCTACAACCAATGCTATTTTTTTCATTTCATCTTCTCCAAAACATTAATTTTCTAATTTTCTCTATTAGTTTATACCCCTTAGAATTTTTAATTAGAAAAAGTTCTTTATCACGATCTCTAATTATATCTCTTAAATTTTTAATATTATCACGCATATATAAGTTTTCAGCTTTTAAAGCATCCATTTGTATTTTTTCTTTATCCATTTTAATTCTCCCCATAATATATAATTGGAGGTGTTAATTTGTAATACTTATCATCTTTCCTAGCATTTTTTATAAATTTAGTTAAAGTTCCCTTTTCAAAAGCTTTATTACGTTTAACAATATAATCTTTCAACTCTTTTGTCTTTAAAGTATTAAGTCTTTCTTTATATAAAGAATTATTAAAAGTATCTAACATAATATTTTTTAAATTTGTAGTCATATATTTTACATAATTCTCAATTTCTTCATCATCTATAGTATATAACTGGTTAATAACATACTCCTCAATTCTCCAAGAAAATGTATAATATTTAAATTTCTCTATATCAACATTAATATAATCTTTATATTTTTCTAATCTTTCATTAACAATTTTTATAATATCAATCATACTAAGTCCAGGTTTTGTTCTCATAATAGAGTTACTTCTTATATAATATTCATAATAAGGTTTATTAATATATTTTATTGTTTCTGCTCTTAACATAACAAAAGGATTAGTACTTAAATCTTCAAATTTATCTTCGATATAAGTTAAATCTAATTCTTTATATAAAGATTTTTTTACTATCTTATTACATGTTGAAGGCATAATTGTCGTATATAACAAACCTTCATAGCGATTAATATCATTGAAAATATAATCTAAAGCTGCCGTTTCATATTTATTTTCATCTGTAACTGTAAGCCAATCACAAATAATAATATCAATATCTTCTTGCATATATTTTAAAGCTTCTTCAAAAAATACAGGATTTATAGTATCATCTGAATCTATTGAAGCGATATATTTTCCCTTAGCTTCTTTAAGTCCTACATTTCTAACATTACCAAGGCCATGATTTTCTTGCTTTATATATCTAATCAACTTAGGATAGATTTTTTGATATTTTAAAATAATCTCTTCACTATTATCAGTAGAACCATCATTAACAACTAATATTTCCATATCATCAATACTAGCTTCAATAATAGAATCAAGAGAATTTGCAAGATACTTCTCTACATTATAAACAGGAACAACTACAGTCATTAATAATTCATCTTTATCAAGCATTCTATTCTCTATTTTAAAATTTAAAAAATCCTCCACAGTTTTCTTACTTTTTTCACTATAATCTTTTCTAAATTTTTTATATTCCTTACATATTTTATCTCTATTTTTAATAACTGATTTTATCTTAGTAGCAATCTCATCTATATTATCATCACTATTTACAACTAACATGTCTTTTAAAAATTTATAATTATCTAAAAATTCAACATTGCCTAAAATACAAGGAATACTTTTATCCATACTCTTTAAAAATATAGAATTGTTGTTAGCAGCAAAATTAACATATAAATTAACTATATTGCCTTCTAAAAGACTATCATTAGAACTAACAACATCATAATTAATTTCAAAAGCCTTTAAAAATTCTTTGGTAACTTTAGTTGGCTTACATATTTTAGCTTTCATGCCATCAATTAACTTAATTGCACTAAGTTCATTATAAAAACTATGTTTAGGATCTTCTTCATTATTTAATAAACCTATTGTTGTATTTTTATATTGGACCTCTTCATGCTTTTCTTCTATATCAAGCATAAGATATTTAACGTTTTCTTTTTGTCTTTTTAACGAATTAAATAATCCCTTATCCAAAAGACCTAAAGAAGAATTATATTGTTTATACAAATCATAAACCTTCATAAAAACATCATATATAAACTTATCTGTTAAAGCTCCAAGGGACCTTGTAAAAATAAAATCAATTTTAGGTTCTACTTTTAATCTAGCGATAAGCTGCTCATACTCCACTTGATAATCAACAAATATTAATTTTTTAAAATTATTTTTATTTATAAAATCTATCATAAATTCTAAATCATCTAAATCATTTTTCATCAAAACAACATTTTTAAATGAATATCTAAAACTTTCTAATAAATCACTTGTCATAGAAGGTACAATAACCAAATATTTTTTATTATATATTATATCTAAACTCTTCTCTATCATAATATCACCTACATTTCAAGAAACTCTTTCACATCTTTTTTAGCTTGTTCTAAATTATCTTTAGAAAACTTCTTATATAACTTTAAAACTTCCTCTTTACAAGAAATACATTTCTTTATTTTTTCACTTATTTCCTTAGGATTTTCTTCATTATTAACTACTAAATACTTTTCTAACTCACTATCTTTAAAATAATGATGATTATTACCAGTAATACAAGGTACTCCCATTTCTAAACTTTCTAAAGGTAACATTGGTGCACATTCAGAAAATGTAACATATAAATTTATGTTATTACCTGACATTCTTTTAATTAATTCCTCTCTTTTTAAAGAATTAGGTATACCTTCTATTTTTACACCTACAAGTTTAGAAAAAGCAACTGCTTCATCATTTAAAGGAACCATATCAATAACTGCATTATCAATAAATGAGGCTGCAACTATCTGAGTAAACATATTTTTTCGCCAATCATCACATTTAGCAGCATATAAACCTATTCTCACTTCTTCATTTTTCTTTTTAGTAAGAGGCTTAATATTAGTAGAAACTTTATTAGTAATAAATTTAGCTTTATAACCTTCTTTTAAATAAAAGTTCAAGAGACTCTCTTTACAAGTTCCCATTACATCAATAATTCCTTTTTTATGCAATTCTATTATCTCCAAATTACGTGGGAAACCATAAGAATCTAATATTTGTGAATGACTTCCATGCCAATAAGTCTTTAACATTAAAGAAGAATTTTTCTTTTTTAAACAAATAGCCAAATCTTTATATCCTTTAGCAAATGAACTAAAAATAACTTGTTTTACACTAGTACCAATAATAGCATTACATATTTTCTGAACATCACTTTTTCTATATATTTCCCCACAATCTACTGTATTATTAAACAACTCTTTAGTAGCACTAGTAACTCCCATCCATTCATTATTATGAAAAACTATATAATCTATATTTTTAGAAGTTAAATCGTTTATGGCTTTAACAGTATTATCAATTCTTTCTAAATACTTATCATCTATTAATGCCTGTTTTCTTTTTCTTTCTCTATAGATAACTACAGGAAATAAAATGACCTTAGCACATTTTCTTATTCCATCTTTACATTTTCTATAATAGTGTAATATAGCAAAAGTTCTTTTTCTACCAATTTTTCTTACCATACTAGTTTCAATTCTCTCTTTAAGAGGAATCCAACTAGCATCATAGTAATGGATCATACAAGTATTATCTGTAAAAATATTATTAGTTCTATCGTAAGAATAAGGATAAAAATACTCTCTTGGATAAATATAAATACCATCACCTAAAATCTGCAATTCTTTACTTCCTTTTTTTAAGCCTAACGGATCTAATATTGAACTTAATAATTTAGGAATAGCATATTCTGACATTTCATCGACATTAAAATGTTCAATTGACCTATAAATATCTAACAATTTGGTAGGAAGTAAAGCATTTTCCTTATTTTCATACCATACACCAACTGCTACATATCCAGTATCTTCTACCCCTAAAAAAGTATTGCCTTTATTAAGCAAATTGCTAATATCTTTAACTACTTCCATATCAGTATCAAAATAAATACCACCATATTCTTTCAAAGCTTTCGCTCTAGCATAATCTGCTACAAAAGCCCATTTCTTATTTTCATAAGCCTCTTTAATAAATGGACATTCATTTAAATCAACATTTTCTTCTGACCACTTCATAATTTCAAAATCAGGCAAATATTTTTTCCAACTCTTCAAACATTTTTCTGCTAATTTAGGGAATGGCTTATCACCAAACCAACAATAATGAATATATTTTTTCATATGATTACCTCAATACTTTCTATTAATTTTTAAACAATTACATTATATCATGCTAGAATAATACTGACAACAAAGGAAAATTAACTAATTTTATAAACTTCTGCATTCCAATCGTAATAAGGATAAGAACTAATCAAAACATAATTATTTTCTTCTATAAATTTTTTCATCGCTTCATCTTCATATATCTTTACAATAATCTTAGGCTTATCTTCATTTAAATCTGTAAAGTAACTCTTTTTTATAGATTTATCAATATTTAATATAGGAAACTGATATGTATACTTAGAAACTGACATACGTTTAGATAAGAGATAGATTATATTATTATTGCCAAAAACTGTTATCTTATCATCTTCATCAGTATTACTAATAACATCGTAAGCAATAGCAAATTCAGTTGTAGTTGAAGTATTATTTATATTTAATGCTCTATCATTATAATCACTACTAGCTTTAATTACACCTTCAAAATAACTAGGAAAAGCAAATAAAAACACTAATATTATCGTTATTAACTCTAATGTGAATCTTTCATTCTTACCTTTATTTAGATAAAAAGAATAAGCTAGTGGATAAATAAATAAAGGGATTAAAATCATACCATAATGTGGATAAGTTCTACCACTAAGAGTAATAAAAATATAAGTTAATAAAAGACATATAATATAACTAATATTAATAAAGTTTCTACTTTTATATATATTAAATATAGAAAATGCTATAACTAGTAATGATATACTATTAGTCATAAAATAATCCATTGAGTTTAATTTATCTATTAGTGTAATACTTGATGCAGATGTATATTTTAAATTAAATAGTATATATGATTCAAAAAAAGGAATAAAAGCACCATTTATAATTAACCAAATAAATATTGGTAATACAATAATTAGTATACCTAAAATAAAATATAGACAAAATCTTAAAAGTTGTCTTATATTTTTATCTTTCAATTCTTTAATAAATATACTTATACAAAAAACTATCCATAAAGGTATCATATTTATTCTTAAAAGACAAACACTTCCAAAAGATATTCCACACACAATTAATCTAAAAGAAGATATCTTATTGTTTTTTAAATAATCTAAAAAAATAAAAAATGATATTGAAATAAAAGGTAGTGCATACTCTTCTGTTAAATTACCTTGTTCAAAAAATAAGAACAAAGGAGAAGTTACTAATATTAATATTAAAATTGATAGAAATTTATTACAATAAAGCCTAGCAGTTTTATACATAAAAGATAAACTGATAAACATAGATAAAAATTCTATTAACCATATTCCTCTATTATAAGAAATAGCCATGCCTATATAGTTAAGAATATATATTATTGGACCTTTATGATCAAAAATATCCTTATATGGCATTAATTCTTCTCTCATGTAATATGCTACTGTTCTAAATACACTAGAATCAGTTCCTGATATTAATTTATTAGAAAAAATATTTAAAGGACTTTGCATAGTAATAATAAATGTTAGAAGAAGTATAACAAATACTACTATAATGCTTATATAATTATTCTTTACTTTCTTTAACATACTTACAGCTCCTTTAAATTAGCATTAATCTCTTTAAAATCTTTTAGTGCTTTAAAACCAATTTTAGTTATTTTCTTAATATTAATAGAGTTTACTCCACCTTGCCTTTCTCTAAAAGTAATTGGAATATATTTTACAGACATTTTCTTTTTCTCATAAATAACTGATAATATTACATTAGACAAATTAAAATCTTTTGGTACTAATTTTATACACTCTTTTAATGTTCTATTACTCATTAATCTAAAAGGTGTATTTGCATCAGTAACATTAACTTTAAAGCAAAAACGTATAACTAGCTTTAATGTTTTTGTAACAACAATTCTAGATAACCCATCTTTACGTTTATTTCTATAGCCAATTATCATGTCATATTCTTTTCTAAAGTTCCAAAAGTCCCAAAATTCTAAAGGATTAGTTTGTCCATCAGAATCTGTTTGGAAAATATAGTCAGCATTATTTGATAGAGCATAATTATAGCCATAAAGAACAGTAGAACCATGCCCACTATTTTCTTTAGTAAGTGCTATTAACTGCTTTCTCTTTTTAGCACTGTTTTTTATTATTTTATATGTTTCATCTTTACTACCATCATCAATAATAATAAGTCTACTATCTTTACCTATTTCCTCTACTATAGGATACCATTCATCAATAACTTTTTTTATATTTTCACTTTCATTATATGCTGGTATAACAATATACAAAGTATCATCTTTTTTCTTTTTTACCATTTTTAACTCCTTGTTTCTTAAATAACTCTTTATCTTATCTAATTAAATGTTAACATAATTTAGAGATAGTTACAATAGTTCTATTTATAATATAAAATACAACTTAATCGTTGTATTTTATATTAATCTTTAAATTCTTTCTTTTCTTTAGTTTTTAAATCTCTACCAAGTTGCTTTTTATAATATTCCTCACAAATCTCTTTTGTTTCACCAACTTTAACAACTTGTCCATGTTCTAACCAAACTACTCTATTACATAGTTTTAGGATAGAATCTAAATCATGAGAAACGTAAAGAACAGTAGTACCCCCCTTAATCATTTCCATCATCTTATTTTTACTTTTCTCTTGAAACTTTATATCACCTACTGATAATATTTCATCAACAATTAAGATCTCTGGATTAACAATAGTAGCGATGGAAAAGGCAAGTTTTGCAACCATTCCTGAAGAAAAGTTTCTAACAGGGGCATCAAGAAAATCTTTTAACTCTGAAAATTCTACTATTTCATCAAATTTTTCATCTAAAAACTCTTTAGAATATCCTAAAATAGAACCATTTAGATAAATATTTTCTCTAGCAGTAAGTTCTGCATCAAATCCTGCTCCTAACTCAATCATAGGAGATATAACACCATTAACAGTTACTTTACCTTTAGTAGGTTTCATAACACCACTAACTACTTTTAATAAAGTACTCTTACCTGCACCATTACTACCAATTAATCCTATAACTTCTCCTTTATTTACAGTAAAAGAAACATCTTTTAATGCCCAAAACTCACTTTTAGGCTTTCTTCTTTTTCTATCAAAAAAAGATATAAAGGCCTCTTTAATAGAATATTCTTTTTCAATACCTAAGTTAAATTTCATTGAAACATGCTCAATTCTAATCATAGTAACCTCCTAAATATAATAAATAAATTTATCCTGTTTCTTTTTAAAGACAATCGCTCCTACAAGCAATGTACCACCACCAATTAATGCTAATAATACAAGAGTAGTTATAGAAGGTCTTGCTCCATACAAAACAATACTTCTAACTGCTGTAATAAATTGATATAGTGGATTAAATTTAAATAATGCTTGTAGTGAAACTGGTAATATCTCTATACTATAAAATACTGGTGTAAAATAATTCCATATCGTTAAAATAATACCATATATATAAAACATGTCTCTTAAAAATACTGATACACATGAAAGCAACATACCTACTCCAACAGTAAATAAGAAGAAACAGAAAAAAATATAAGGAATCAATAAATAATACCAATTAATAGAAGCCGGATAAGTACCAAGACCAAATTGTGTTATTATTATCAAAAGAAACCAAGGTATTAATGTCAAAACAAAGTTTATTCCAACAAATATACATTTAGCGACAGGAAAGATATATTTAGGAATATATACTTTACTAATTAAAGCAAAGTTACTAACAACAGATGTCATAGCATTATTAGTCGCTTCACTAAAATATTGCCACATAATAATACCTGTCATTAAATAAACAAGGTAGTTAACACCTTCAACATTAAATCTAAACATTTGTGAGAAAACCATAGCCATTACAGTCATCATCAAAATTGGATAAAGTAAACTCCATACTACACCTAAAACAGATCTTTTATATTTTACTTTAAAATCTCTTGTTATTAATTGTTGCATTAAAAACTGATATTTTTTAAAATTATACCAAATATTTTTTAACTTAGTCATTTTGCACTCCTCTTTCATCTAATACTTTAAAAGTATAGCATTTTATAATATTAACGTCAACTTTCTAATATTTATAAAGTTTCTCTCTAACTATAGTAGATGAAGTAGTCTTAGTATAAGGAAAATAAACAATATCTACATTTTTATCCTCTAACTGCTTTTCTACTTTATTATAAAATTCAGTCCCTTTATAATCATCTCCCATAATTAAAGCATTAAAGTGAAACTTCTCTAAAGCTTCTAACTTATCTCTATTATTAACAATATGTGCTTCATCAACATACTTTATAGATTTAATTATTTCAAGACGTTCTTCTTCAGGAATAACAGGATGCTTATGTTTATATGAATACATAAAATCATCACTATTTACACCAACTATCAAATAATCACAAATACTTTTTGCATTTTTAAGTATATTTAAATGTCCGATATGAAACATATCAAAACTTCCTTGAACATATCCAATTTTATATTTTTTCATATTATTCACTTCAACTTCCTAATCTTTTCTAAAAATTTATACCCTTTAGAATTATATATATTATCTAACTCTTCTTTTAACTTTAAATTTTCTTGTTTCAAGACATAATTTTCATCATATGTATATTTAATATTAGACTTCAAATTGCCATCTTTATCAAAAAAGTAATCAACAATATTAGAACATCCCCCATCTTTCAAATCACCAAAGAAAAGTTTTCTTCTTTTTCTTACGGATTCAATATTAGATGTATTCAACTCTCTACTAACCTTTTCTTTGAACTTATCTATTGTATCAATAGTATCATTATTAGTCCAAAAATTAAAATCATTAAATAGTATGCCTCTCGAAACAGAAAACTCACTTGCATCACTAGAAAAGTATAATACAGGTTTATCTAATATTAAGAAAAGTAATCCCAAAGATGAATAATCACTTATCATTATATCAGCAGCATTTAATATCATATTAGTATCTAAATTATATTTCTGTAACATATCTTGATTAATGTATTTTATATATTTGCTATCTTCTTGGTTAAATTTTAATTCTTCACTAGGATGATATTTAATACATAATAAATAATTATTCTTATCTAAATAATTAACTAATTCCTTTTCACTATAAGGCTTTAAATTTAAAGTATTTTTTAAATTAGTGGAAACATCTTCACTTCTACCAAATCCTAATCTTGCTGTTGGCATGTAATAAATTATTTTGTCATATTTACTAATATCACATTCTAAGACTTTAGACAGATTTTCTTTTCCACCTGCATTAACTATATTATCAAGCATAGGAAAACCTAAAGGTAAAACTTTCTCTGGTAAAACATTAAATCTTGCCGCAAAAATTGGTACCCAAAAATCACTTGGTACAATAAAATAATCAATTTTTTTTCGTATTTTATTAAGCCAGTTATAATCACTTTCATTCATATTATTAATTAAAAAGCCAACGTTTTTGGGACTAACTCCGTGCCATAATTCGATATAAAGGGTATGTGAATTCTGTTTTTTATAATCAGTTAAATTAGCGTGGGTTGTAAAAAAGACATCTACATTGCTTAACTTTTTATCTAAGTTATCACTATTAACATTTATTATTTCAACATTTTTTGAAGTTATTTTGTTTCTAATCCCATCATCATTTATTACCCAAATAAACTTCATTTTATTATCATATTTCTTATACATATATTGAAATAAAGCTCTAGCATTACTAGAAAAATCAGGAAAGCTTTGGAAAGCAATAGTAAGCATCTTATCACTTCTTTCTATAAAATAACTATACCATATAACGATTAAAAACGCTAGAAGTTTTAAAATTCTTCTAGCGAATAAAAATTAGAGCCTCCAGTAGAATCATCAGGATCCTTACTTTGCTCATTAAAAACTTGATCAACTGAAACCCAACCATTATTTTCAGATTTTAAAGGATCAGAGGCATAAGTAAGTCCATTATTATATTTAGTTAAAATAATAGCATGATTATAAAATGGAGTAGCAAACTTACCATTACCCATAGCAGCGAATACAAGTTTTCCATCTTTTAAAGCATTAATTAAGTCTGTTTTACTTTTTAAAGCAGTAGCTTTAACATTAAAATACTTACTTGCATATATAATAGCCATCCCACTAGATCCTTTGACTCTTTTATTAAACTCATCAGTATTATAATATAAGTAGTTAGCAACAGTAGTAGGTAAAATTTCTCTTCCTAATATACTAGAAAAAGCCATAGCAATACTAGTAGGAGCACAACCTGTAGATCTAAAAAGTCCTAGACCATAAAGAATATAACCCCATCTATCATCTTTTTGACTGTAATAAACTGGATTATACTGTATTTTTTCTAATATTCCATCTTGATCACAATGATACTCATTTCCATTTATAATTTGTACTCCCCTAACAAGTTTTCCATTATTAGGATTAAAATAGTAAATTTTTCCATTTATTGCAAACTTACCTAATGCCATTTTTTTACTGGAAGTATCAAAATAATAAGTAGCATTATTTATCTCTTGCCAATCACTAGCTAACTCTCCTGTATCTGGATTTGCATAATAGGTATTTCCATTATAGTTTATAAAATTATACATCATATAGCCATAGTTTATTCCAAAAAAGTAATATTTACCATCTACTTCTGTTACACCTTTAGCCCTTATTTTTGTTTCAGGATCAAAGTAATAACTTAAACCATTTATTTCTACAAGTCCACTAGCAAGTTCTCCTGTATTAGGATCTGCATAATAAGTATTACCATTATAATTTATCTCTCCATACATCATATAACCATAATTTATTCCAAAGAAATAATATTTACCATCTACCTCTGTTACACCTTTCGCTCTTACTTTTGTTTCAGGGTTAAAATAATAATTTCTTCCATCTATTTCTACAAGTCCACTAGCAAGTTCTCCAGTATCAGAATCTGCATGATAAATATTACCATTATAATTTATCTCTCCATACATCATATAACCATAATTTATTCCAAAGAAATAATATTTATCATCTACTTTTGTTACACCTTTAGCCCTTATTTTTGTTTCAGGATTAAAATAATAATTTCTTCCATCTATTTCTACAAGACCACTTACAGCTTTATAATCGTTATTAAAATAGTAATAATTATCATTTACTTTTATCATTCCATTTTGTAATTCACCATCATTATTACTATAATAATATTCTCCGTTATGATTTATCTCTCCATACATTAATTTATTCTTGTTTATTCCAAAGAAATATCCTTTATTATCTATTATAGTAACACCACTTGCAAGTTCTCCTGTATCTGGATTTGCATAGTAAATATCACCGTTATAGTTTATAAAGTTATGCATCTTGTAGCCATATTTTATTCCGAAGAAATACTTTTTATCCCCTACTTCTGTTACACCCTTAGCACGTATTTTAGTGATAGGATCAAAGTAATAACTTAAACCATTTATTTCTACAAGTCCACTAGCAAGTTCTCCAGTATCAGAATCTGCATGATAAATATTACCATTATAATTTATCTCTCCATACATCATATAACCATATTTTATTCCAAAAAAGTAATATTTATCATCTACCTCTGTTACGCCTTTAGCCCTTATTTTTGTCTCAGGATTAAAATAATAGTTTCTTCCATCTATTTCTACAAGTCCACTTACAGCTTTATAATCGTTATTAAAATAGTAATAATTATCATTTACTTTTATCATTCCATTTTGCAATTCACCATTATTATTACTATAATAATATTCTCCGTTATGATTTATCTCTCCATACATTAATTTATTCTTATTTATTCCAAAGAAATATCCTATATTATCTATTATAGTAACACCACTTGCAAGTTCTCCTGTTATAGGATTAGCATAGTAAATATCACCGTTATAGTTTATAAAATTATGCATCATGTAACCATAGTTTATTCCGAAGAAGTATTTTTTACCTTCTACTTCTGTTACACCCTTAGCACGTATTTTAGTGATAGGATCAAAGTAATAACTTAAACCATTTATTTCTACAAATCCACTGGCAAGTTCTCCAGTATCAGGATCTGCATAATAAATATTACCATTATAATTTATCTCTCCATACATCATATAGCCATATTTTATTCCAAAGAAATAATATTTACCATCTACCTCTGTTACACCACTAGCACGCATACCAGTTGCAGGATCAAAATAATATATATACCCATCAATTTCTTGTAATCCATTAGAAACAACTTCTTTATCATTACCATAAGTCAAGGAAAAAGAAGTATTACCTTCTTTTTCTATAGCATTAACATTAGTAACCACCATAAACGATGAAAAAAGTATAAATATTAAACTTAACTTTCTTATCATAAATACTCTCCAATCACTAGATGGCTTTAAAAGTTTCCTTATCAAAATAATAATTAATACCATTTATTGTAATATTTCCGGTTTGTAAAATTCCTGCACTATTACTATAATAATATTCTCCGTTATGATTTATTAAACCATACATTAATTTATTCTTATTTATTCCAAAGAAATATCCTTTATTATCTATTATAGTAACACCACTTGCAAGTTCTCCTGTTGTTGGGTCGGCATAATAAACAGCCCCATTATAATTTATAAAATTATACATCATGTAACCATATTTTATTCCGAAGAAATACTTTTTACCATCTACTTCTGTTACACCTTTCGCTCTTACTCTTGTTTCAGGATCAAAATAGTAGTTTCTTCCATCTATTTCTACAAGACCACTAGCAAGTTCTCCTGTATCTGGATTAGCATAATATGTATTTCCATTATAGTTTATTTCACCATACATCATGTA
>CALVJB010000012.1 GCA_944332025.1 uncultured Bacilli bacterium | reverse complement strand
TATTAAATTCATAATAAAAAGTAGGAATATATCCTACTTCCTATTATTGGTTAATCCGCAAACTTTCGGAAGAACCAAAAGAGCTTAGGCTCTTTTTATATTGATTTTTTTTACTATCTTACATATAATTAATATATAAATAGTGGTGAATGGAGTAGGTAGTATGGTAATAAGAGGTTTGGTTGGAGATAATTTAGCGACAATGTCTTTTAATGAACACAATTATGTTTTGAAGAAAAACTTTATAGGTACTTATTCAACTTTTTATTATTTAGGAGTTGATCCTAAATTTGGTGATTATATTGAAGAGAATGATACTTTAGTAGTAGCAGGGAAACTTACTGAAAGGGATCTTGTTGTAAGAGAAGAGACTATATATGGGGGAGTTTCTATTACTAAAGATATAGAATATATAAGTAAAGATGATATAAAAGAGAATACTAAGTATTTAAAAAATATAGATGTTAAGACAGGAGAATGTTTTAGTAGACTTTATGTAGATGGTAATATTTGTTCTTTTGATAAAGTAAGAGGGTTATATAGTTATTCTTTAGATAACTCTATTGTTTTAGTAACACCTAATTTAGATAAGAAAGATTTTAACGTTTTTGATTTGAAAAAAGAACTGTTAAACTTTCTTTCTAATTTTGATCAGGAAGAGTTAAGAAGTAAACTTAGTGTCATTTCAGTTGTAGATTTAAATATAGTAAAAAATAATGTTGAGACTAATTATTTTGAAATAATTATTAAATTTGGTGATATTGATAATATACATATATCTTTTATGCTTGATGATAATAAATTAATTAAGTTTTTCCCTTTTGTTTATAGTGAACATTTTTCAAAAGATTATGAAATAAGTTTAGGTAATGGTTTTATTTCATCTGATTTATTTCCTTATTTCTTTTCTCGTAGTGAGTTAGTAATACTATTAGATCAGTTAGTTAATAAAGATAAAGAAACTAAAAGAGAAGATAAAAGATTAGCAAGGATATATGTTAGAAATAAAATTGGAAATTTTGAGACTAATTATAAGTAATATATAGAGGTGCGTATGGAGACTGTAATTATTATAGGAGCGGGTCCTGCTGGTTTAACTGCTGCTTATGAACTGCTAAAAAATAGTAATAAGTATAAAGTAATTATTTTAGAAAGTGATAGGCAAGTAGGAGGTATTTCTAAGACAATAAATTATCATAATAATCATATGGATTTAGGGGGACATCGTTTCTTTACTAAAAACGAAGAAGTTATGAATCTTTGGAAAGAGATTATGCCTATTCAAGGAAAGAAGAGCTTTGATGATAAAGTTTTAGGACGAGAAAAAAAGTTAGAGAAAGATGGACCAGATCCTGAAGTTACAGATTCTCTTTTTTTAATTAGAGACCGGATATCACGTATTTATTATTTAAAGCATTTTTTTAATTATCCAATTACATTAAGTATAGATACTCTTAAGAATTTAGGATTTGTTAATATAATTAAGGGTGGTTTTAGTTATTTAAAATCTATATTTTTTAAAAGAAAAGAGAGTTCTTTAGAAAACTTTTATATAAATAGATTTGGTAAGAAACTATATAAAATGTTTTTTGAAGGTTATACTTTAAAAGTATGGGGAAGACATCCAAGTAAAATAAGTGCTGATTGGGGTAGCCAAAGAGCGAAAGGTTTATCTGTTTTAACTGTTATTAAAGATAATATTTGTAAAATATTACATATTACTAATAAAAATAAAGAAACATCTTTAATTGAAAGCTTTTATTATCCTAAATATGGTCCTGGACAGTTCTTTGAAGAGTTAGAGAAGAAAATTTTAAAGAAGAAGGGTGAAGTTAGGACGGGGTGTACTGTTACTAATATTAAAATTAAAAATAAAAAAATAGTTTCTGTTATATATAAGAATAATGGTAAAGAAGTAGAATTAAAAGGAGATATTTTTATTTCTTCTATGCCTTTAAAAGACTTGATTGAAAGTTTTTCTATTAAAGTAGAACCTGATATTAAGAGAATTGCTACTAATTTACCATATCGTGATTTTATGACAGTAGGATTATTAGTTAAGAATTTAAAACTTAAAAATACAACTAATATAAGAACTATTAGAAATATGATTCCTGATTGTTGGCTTTATATACAAGATGTTTCTGTTAAATTAGGAAGGATACAAATCTTTAATAATTGGTCACCATATATGGTAGAGAATCCTATAGATAATATATGGCTAGGGTTAGAATACTTTTGTAATGAAAATGATTCTCTTTGGAATATGAGTGATAAAGAGTTTATTAATAAAGCGATAGATGAATTAGTTAGTATGGATATAATTAATAAAGAAGATGTTTTAGATTCTCATTTAGAGAGAGTTAAAAAAGCTTATCCTGCTTATTTTGATACTTATAGTGAGATAGATAAGTTAATTACTTATTTAAATAAGTTTTCTAACCTTTATTGTATTGGTAGAAATGGACAACATAGATATAATAATATGGATCATTCTATGTTGACTTCTATGATTGCAGTTAAGAAAATAATCAATAATGATAAAGATAAAACAGAGATATGGAATGTAAATACGGAGAAGGTGTATCATGAAGAAAAGTAAAATTAAAAATATATTAAAAAATTATCATCCATCAAAGAAAACTTTATTTTTATATTTTAATATTCCTTTACTTTTAGTTCTTTTATGGAGAGTAGAATATAATGATATTTGGTTTTTATTAAATCATGGAGAATATGTTTTAAATAATGGATTTCCTAGTATAGAACCTTTTACAATTCATCAAGGCTTTTCTTTTGTTATGCAACAATGGTTATCTTCAGTTATATTCTATTTATCTTATAGTTTGTTAGGTAAGTATGGATTATTAATTTTAACTCTTTTAGTAACAGGTTATATTATTTTTATTAGTTATAAACTATGTATGTTATTAAGTGATAATAGATCTAGTTTATCAGTACTTATATCTACAATAGTTACTACTTTACTAGCTGCAACTTTTATAACATCAAGACCACATATTTTTACTTTTGCAATTATAATTACAGAGATTTATTTATTAGAAAAATATATTAAAGAAGATAATAAGAAATATTTATATCCTTTACCAATACTTTCTTTATTAGAGATTAATTTACATGCTTCTATGTTCTTTATGCAATTTGCATTTTTACTTCCTTATCTAATAGATTCTTTTAAATATAAAATAGGACCATTAGAAAGTTCTGGTTATAAAAAGAAACCTCTTTTTATAACTACTATTTGTATGCTTTTAGTTGGTTTAATAAATCCTTATGGTGTAAAAGCGATTACATATATTTTTAGTAGTTATGGTAATAGTTATATAAATAGTATAGTAGAAGAGATGGCTCCTGTTGTAATTGGTGATAGTGTAGGTAATATTAGTATTTTTATTATATTTGTGATAGTTTTTATTTATATGTTTTATAGAAAAAATAATATAAAGCCTAGATATTTTTATTTACTGATAGGAACTATTTATCTTACTTTATCTTCAGAGAAAGGTTTAGCTTATTTAATTATTGGGGGTATTTTACCACTTAGTTATTATTTAAAGTCTTCATTTAAGAAGGATAAAGTTAGAGAAAAGGTAAATTCTTATAAATATATATTAAGTAGTTGTTCTCTTGCAATTATAGGATTATTAATTGTTATAAGTACTAATAGAATGAATTTTACTTATAAATTTAAAGATGGTATAGATTATCTATTAGAACAAGAGAAAACTAAAGTTAGTGATATTACATTATATACAGGATATGCTGAAGGGGCTTATCCTGAATGGAAAGGGATAAAGTGTTATATAGATCCTAGAGCGGAGATATTTTTAAAAGGGAATAATAAAAAAGAAGATATTATGAAGGAGTATTACTTATTACAAATAGGTAGTTTAGATATAGAAGAGTTTTTAGAAAAGTATAAGTTTAGTCATTTATTAGTAATAGAAAGAGATTATTTATATGATAATATGGATGATATAGATAATTATAAGATAGTTTATGAAAATACTTCTATTAATGAATTTAGTTTAGAGTCTTTAGATAATAAAATGAAATATAGAATATATAAACGAATTAGTTAGTTATACTTTTCTACCTAGAGTTTCATCTATAGAGAAGTCTTTGTAGAATAAAGCTAGGTTATAGATGAAACTAGTAGGTATTAAATATCTTGAGTTTTCATAATGAGCATATCCTGCAGGACTTGTATTTAAGACTTTAGCGATATCTGCTTGAGTCTTTTTATTTGTTTTTCTAATAGTAGTTAAGTTTTTAGATATAGTATCAAGATCTATATCTAAAGGGAGATATTTTTTATTTGTATTAGTGAGTCCAAATAAGTAATCTAAACTATAATTATATTTATTAGCATATTTAATTAATTATCTTAAAGGGATTGTATCTTTACCTGTTTCCCAGCCTGAGATAGTAGAATAGGTAACATTAAAAAGAGTAGTTAAATCTTTTTGTTTTAGACCCATATCTTCCCTAGTATGTCTTAATCTTTTAACAATCATTTTACTTCACCAATTTAATTTTTCCATTTTTTGGCATCAATATAAAATTTCTTGGGGAAATAGACCTAAAATGTGTTACAATAATTTATAGAGTAGAGTTAGTTGTTAATTATTAAATATTTTTAGGATGAAAATGTCAAAAATAATGATATTTTATTAATTAATAATTAAGGTATAGGATAAAGAAATATAGATATTCTAATAAGTAGTAGAGGAGTGTGTTTTAATGGTAAAGACAAAGAAAGAGATAGTAATAATAGGATTGATAGTATTAATGATAATTGCATTAATAGGGGTTTCATATGCAGCGTTTAGATTTATAGGAGAAGGAACTAAAGTAAATACTATAACAACGGGATCTATTACTATGACATATGAAGAGAGTGATAATACAATTAATTTAACAGGAGCCCTACCTACAACGGATGCGACAGGTAAGACTAGATTAAATCAAGGAGAATACTTTGATTTTACTGTTAGTAGTAATATATCAGGAGATGTTAATATTAATTATGAGATAAGTGCAAAAGATGTAACTAGTAGTAGTGCTAATAAAATAGATGGAAGTAATATAAAGCTATATTTAACAAGATTAACAGATGATGGTGAGGAAGAGTTAATGACACCAGAAGTTTATAATGAAGAAGTAAGTTCAAATAGCTTTACAGGAAGACCAGTAGGAGAGATGAGTTTATATACAAGTAGTATGAACTCTAGTGAGAGTAATACTTATAGACTTAGAATGTGGGTTAGTGATGATTATAATCCTCAAGGAGATGGAGGAAACCTACAGTTTAGTGTCCAGATAAATGTTTATGGATTAGATAGAGTAGCAGAAGAAGCATCAACAGTATTACTTAATAATATACCAAAAGAAAATCAGTTTGATGATGGAGTAGACACCTTTATAACTGGAGAAGATCCTAATAACTATATCTGGTATAGTGGTAAGTTATGGAGAGCGGTTAGTGTAAATAATGAAGTCAAGACTACTAAATTAGTAACACAGTGGGATATAAGTGTAATATCATATGATAATGATAGTAGTGCTTTTGAAGGAAGTTATATGGAAGAATGGTTAAATGATACTACAGTAGATGGTTTTTTAGGTAATTTAAGAGAACCAGGGAAGTTTATAGTAACAGATAGCGTATGGGATACAACAGAAGATTTTAATGGTTTAGGAAGTATAACAAGACCTGATGGAACGACAACAGTAACAGCACCTGTAGGATTACTTAATGTGTATGAATATCAATCTAGTTATCATGGAACAACTTATAGTAATGGTTATTTAAATAATGGACTTATTTGGTGGACCTTAACACAAGTGGGGGAAGACTTACGAATTATTATTGATCATGGTATCATGTATATGAATGCTCCGATTGATTCATATGGAGTTCGTCCATCTATAAATTTAAAATCTGACGTTAAAATTGTGGATGGAGATGGCACAATAGATAATCCATATCGCTTAGAAGGAGATAATGATAGTAATCTATCAGGGACACTACTAAATACAAGATATAGTGGAGAGTATATAAGATTTGGCAATGATGAAAATAATCTATATAGAATAGTAAGTCATGAAAATGGAACAGGAACAAAGATAGTAAGTGCCGAACCACTAAAGAATTCTGATACATTTATAACAAGTGCATTTGGAGATACAGTAACATTTTCAAGTACCAATACAATAGGAACATTCTTAAATGGGGATTATCTAACAAGTTATGTAGATAGCACATATAGTGATATGATAGAAGATAGTACAACTTGGTATTTAGGAACAGTAGGTAGTGGTACTTCATATAAACTAGCGAAATATACAGATGTTACAGGAAATACAGCAACTTCAAATGTAACTCAAGCTAAGGTGGGATTACTTCGAATGGGAGAATTAATGGCAGGACAATTTGACAGGTATGCTAATAATTTAACTTATTGGATGTTAACACCATATAGTGCGTCTCATATGCGGGTTGTTTATTACAATGGTGATGGGTATTACTACTTTGTTCCAAATGATACATACGGTATTCGTCCATCCTTAAATTTAAAATCTAATGTTGTGATAACAGGCGGTAATGGTACTAAAAATAATCCATTTCAAATTGAATTAGGTAGTTAAATAGTAAGGAGAGCTTGATATGGAAAAAACAAAGAAAGAGATAGTAATAATAGGATTAATATTATTAATGGTAATAGCATTAATAGGAGTAAGTTGGGCTGTATTTAACTATAGTGCCACAGGCACTAAATTAAATACAATTACGACTGGTTCTATTACAATGACATATACTGAGACTGATAATACAATAAGTTTAAATGGAGCATTACCGACAACAGATGCGACAGGGAAAGTAAGATTAAATCCAGGAGAATATTTTGATTTTACAGTAAGTAGTCAAATATCAGGAGATGTAAATATTAATTATGAGATATCTGCTAAGGATGTAACTAGTAGTGATGTAAAGAAGATAGATGGATCTAATATAAAGTTATATCTAACAAGATTAACAGAAGATGGAACAGAAGAAGAATTAATGACACCTGAAGTATATAATGAAGAAAGTACATCTAATAGTTTTACAGGAAGACCATCAGGAGAGATGAGTTTATATACTAGTAGTATGAACTCTAGTGAAAGTAATAACTATAGACTTAGAATGTGGGTTGATGAAGATTATAATCCTCAAGGAGATGGAGGAAACTTACAATTTAGTGTTCAAATAAATGTGTATGGACTAGATAGAGTAGCAGAGCCAGTAAGTGATGTGTTACTAGCAAATATACCAGAAGATAATCAATATGATGATGGAGTAGATACCTTTATAACTGGAGAAGATCCAAATAACTATATCTGGTACTCTGGTAAATTATGGAGAGCAGTATCTGTTAATAAAGAAGCGAATACTACTAAATTAGTAACTCAATGGAATATAAGTGCAGTTGATTACTCTAGTGGTAGTACAGACTTTGAAGGAAGTCATATGGAAGAGTGGCTAAATGATACTAGTGCCGATGGTTTCTTAGGCAATTTAAGAGATTATGAGGACTTTATAGTAACAGATGCAGTATGGGATGTGACAATGGATGATAGAAAGTTGGGAAGTATAACACGCCCTGATGGAACAACAACTGTAACGGCATCTGTAGGATTACTTAATATGTATGAGTATCAATCCAGTTATACAGGAACAACCGATGGTAATGGTTATTTAAATAATGGACTTTATTGGTGGACTTTAACACCATATAGTTCGTCTTACGTGCGTAACGTGTACTACAATGGCAATGCGAGCCTCTACACTCCGACCTTTTCGTACGGTGTCCGGCCATCAATAAATCTAAAATCTAGCGTTCGTATTGTAGATGGTAATGGAACAATAGAAAATCCCTATCGCTTAGAAGGAGATAATGATACTAGTCTATCAGGTACATTACTTTCAAGTAGATATAGTGGTGAGTATGTAAGATTTGGAAATGATGAGAATAATCTATATAGAATAGTAAGCCATGAAAATGGAATAGGAACAAAAATAGTTAGTGCCGAACCATTAAAGAGTAACGGAGAATTTATAACAAGTGCATTTGGAGATACAACTACATTTTCAAGTACAAATACAATTGGAACATTTTTAAATGGAGAATATCTAACAAGTTATGTAGATAGTACATATAGTGATATGATAGAAGATAGTACAACTTGGTATTTAGGAAGAGTAGGAAGTGGTGCAAGTTATAAACTAGCCAAATATACAGATATCAGTATGTCAGGGTATGCTACAAGTACAGAATCTAAAGTAGGATTACTTCGAATGGGAGAATTAATGGCAGGGCAATTTGACAGATATGGTAATAATATAACTTATTGGACTTTGACACCAGATAGTGCGTATTACGTGCGTTACGTGTTCGACGATGGCATTGCGAACAACAACGCTCCGACCTATTCGGGCGGTGTCCGACCATCCATAAATCTAAAGTCAAACGTAGTAATAACAGGAGGAAATGGTACTAAAAATTCACCTTTCACTTTGACTCTTGGTAGTTAGTTTTTATACATATAACAATAAGTTATATGTATTTTTTTGTCTTTCTATATTTAGATTATTCTTTTAGTTATTTTCATAGTATTTTGTAGGAGGATCACTATGAAAATAAATAGTAATGGACTAAGTAATGATGAAGTAATTAAATCTAGAGATAAGTATGGTAATAATGCTTTAACTGTTTTAAAAAAAGATAGTTTTATTAAACAATTAATTAGAAGTTTGGGAGATCCTATTATTAAGATTCTTTTAATCGCTTTAGGTATTAAAACAATCTTTTTAATACAAGACTTTGATTGGTATGAAACTGTAGGAATAGTTATCGCTATATTTCTAGCTTCTTTTATATCTACTATATCAGAGTATGGTAGTGAAAAAGCTTTCTTAAAATTACAAAGTGAAGCGGAAGCGATTAAAGTAAAAGTAAGACGAAATGGTAAAATAGTACTTATAGATGTTAATGATGTAGTAGTAGGAGATATTATATTATTAGATAGTGGTGATAGAATAGCCTCTGATGGTGTGCTTATTAAAGGAGAAGTTAGTGTTGATGAGTCTTCTATTACTGGAGAAAGTAAAGAAGTCTATAAACATCCCTTTACTAGTGGTTTAAATCCTAATACAAATAATGAACTATTAAGAGGTAGTGTTATTTATCATGGGGTTGGAGAGATGATTGTTACTAAAGTAGGAGTTAATACTTTTTATGGGAAAATATCTTTAGAATTACAAGATAAACAACCAGAGAGTCCTTTGAAGTTAAGACTTAGAGACTTAGCTCGGGTTATTAGTAGAATTGGTTATGTAGGAGCATTTCTTGTCGCTTTTTCATATCTTTTTTCTGTTTTAATAATTGATAATAACTTTGATATAAGTAGAATTGTTGTTACTTTATCTGATACTTCACTACTATTTGCATATTTTCTTCAAGCTTTAACTCTTGCAGTTACAATCATTGTAGTATCTGTTCCTGAAGGATTACCTATGATGATAACCTTGGTGTTATCTAGTAATATGAAAAGAATGCTTAAAGATAATGTTTTAGTTAGAAAACTTATGGGAATAGAGACTGCTGGTAGTTTAAATATATTATTTACTGATAAGACAGGTACTCTTACTAAAGGAGAGTTAGAAGTAGTGGGGGTTATGTTTGGTAATTTAGATTATTATCAAGATAAAGAGAGGCTTAAGAGTAGTATAACTTACTATAATACTTTGAAAAAGGCAATTTTATCTAATACTAATTGTGTCTATAGCGCGGAGAAAAAAATGTGGATAGGGGGAAATGCTACTGATAAGGCAGTTGTTAATTATTTGGGAGAGAGTAATTATGCGGTAAAAAAAATAAAAGAAGTTCCTTTTGATAGTAAGAATAAATATTCTTATACTAAGGTAATTGAAGGTGATAGAGAGAGTGTTTATTATAAAGGTGCTCCTGAAGTATTACTTGATAAATGTAAATATTATATATCTTCTAGTGGAAGAAGAGTTCCTTTTGTTAATAAAAAGAGAATTAGTGATGTAATAGATAACTATGCTAGTAAGGGTATTAGAGTCTTAATGTTAGGTGTTGATGATGGTAAGGGGTTATCTTTTATATCTTTATTGTTTATTAAAGATGAGTTAAGAGAAGAAGTTAAGGAAGGAATATCTTTAGTTAGAAAAGCTGGTATTAAGACTGTTATGATAACTGGAGATAATAAGATAACTGCTAAATCAATAGCAGCCTCTGCAGGTATTATTAATAGTGATAAAGATATTGTTCTTACTAGTAGTGAGTTAAATAATATGAGTGATGATAAGATTAAAGAGATTCTTCCTAAACTTTGTGTAGTTGCAAGGGCTTTACCTACTGATAAGAGTAGACTAGTAAGATTAAGTCAAGAATTAGGTCTTGTTGTAGGAATGACTGGGGATGGTGTAAATGATGCTCCTGCTTTGAAAAAGTGTGATGTAGGATTTGCTATGGGAAGTGGTACTGAAGTTGCTAAAGAAGCTTCTGATATAATTTTACTTGATAATAACTTTAACTCTATAGTAAAAGCGATTCTTTATGGAAGAACAATCTTTAAAAGTATTCGTAAATTTATTATCTTTCAATTAACAGTTAACTTTTGTGCTGTTTTCTTATCAATAGTAGGACCTTTTATAGGAGTAGATAGTCCTGTTACTGTTATTCAAATGCTTTGGGTTAATATGGTTATGGATACTCTTGCAGGGATTGCCTTTTCTTATGAAGCACCTCTTTTAGAATATATGGAAGAATCTCCTAAAAAACGTGATGAAAAAATATTAAATAGTTATATGATTCATGAGATAATCTTTACTAGTATCTATTCTTTTTTACTTTGTATTTTCTTCTTAAAAAGTCCTTTTATTCATTCCTTTTTTAGAGAAGGAAAAAATGATATCTACTTTATGAGTGCTTTCTTTGGATTATTTATCTTTATGATGATCTTTAATAGTTTTAATGCAAGAACAAGTAGACTTAATATTTTCGCTAATCTTCTTTCTAATAAAGTCTTTTTAGGAGTAATTATCTTTATCGTAATAGTACAAATTATTCTTATATATTATGGAGGAGATTTGTTTAGAACAACATCTCTTAGTCTAAAAGAAATAGAGATAATGTTAATATGTGCTTTTTCGGTTATACCTGTAGAATTCTTTAGAAAACTTTATCTTAAAAGTAAAGGAAAACTTGGTTGTGTTTAAAGAATATTAGTTGTATAATATAAATCACTGGAGGAGAAGTATGAAAAATTTTAGAGTCATGAGCTTTGATTTAGATTCTTTTACCTTAGTTAAAGGTAAAGAAGCAAGATCTAAAAGAGTAATAGATTATTTAAGAAAAATAAATGTTGATTTTTGTATGTTACAGGGAAATAATAATTATTTGTATGATCTTTCTACTAGGTTAGATGGATATGATATTACTTATGATTATTATAGTAGTATGTTTCTTTTGAAGCCTATATTAGATATTGTTGATAATTTTTCTTCTGTAGATTATAGTGCTATTGTTACTAAAGATACTGCTTTTTGTAACATAAAAAAACTTAAGAAAGAAAGTTTAGGGAAACTTAGAGATATACTTAGAGAATATGAAAATATAGACCATAAAGTCTTGGCAGGAACATTACAGAATGTAAATATAGATAGTTTTTGTAATAAATATAACCTTGATATTATTTGTAGTGAACTTAGAAGTAATTATATACTTGTATCTAAAGGATTAGATGCTAGAGTAGTAGATAGTCCTATGATGGGTTCAGTAGAAGTAGAGCCTATGGTTGTTGATATTACATATAAGAAAAAGAGATAGGAGATAAGATTATGAAGAATTTAAAAATACTTAGTATGAATTTAGGAAAGGCTTTTGTTCCTATAAAGGATAATAGTAAAAGAGAATATATAACAAATTATATAAGTCATGAAGATTATAGTATTATTATGTTACAAGGTAATATTTTAACTAGTAATATTGATTTTAGTAAATTAGATTATAATGCTATTAATTATAGAAATAGAATGGCTTTATTATATGATAAAGATTTAAAAGGATATGATATTGATTTTAAATCTAAAGTAGTTAGTTCTACTATTATGTTTAATAGTGGACCTATGGCATGGATTAATGTAAATTGTGATAATCCTAAAAATATGAAAGATGTTTATAAAGTGTGTGAAGCTTATAATAATCCTAATACTGAACATGTTCTTAAGACTAGAATAGTTGCAGGTAGATTTCCAAGAGAATTTGATACAAATCAATTTTGTGATATGTTTGATTTAGATGATATTTCTACTTTAGTAGGTGGGATGAGTCATGCTAAAAATAATAGAGAGATGTTAAATCATTTCTTTATATCTAGAAATTTAAAAGCTTCAAATGTTCATAAATTAGTAGGTATGACTGAAGTATCTAACGTGGGAGAAGCTTATCCTATAGAAGCTGTTTTAACTTATAAATTAAAAAGATAGTACTGGAGGAGTGTAATGTTACAAGTAAATAATGTTAGTTTAAAGTTTGATAAGAGAACTTTGTTTAGTGATGTTAATTTAAAATTTACAAATGGTAATTGTTATGGAATAATAGGAGCGAATGGGGCTGGGAAAAGTACCTTTTTAAAACTTCTTACTGGAGAGATTGATACTACTACTGGAGATATTATAGTTAGTAAGGGAGAGAGAATATCAATATTAAAGCAAGATCATTATCAGTATGATGATATGAGAGTATTAGATGTTGTTATTATGGGTAATGATAGACTCTATAAAATTATGAAAGAAAAAGAAGAGTTATATTCTCATACGGAGTTTACTGAAGAAGATGGGTATAAATTAGCAGATCTTGAAGCAGAGTTTTTAGATATGGATGGTTGGAATGCAGAGAATGATAGTGCTATACTTTTAACTAATTTAGGGGTTAGTGATGAATACTTTGAAAAAAGTATGAAAGATATACCTGTTAAGTTAAGAGTCAAAGTTATGTTAGCATCTGCTTTGTTTGGTAATCCTGATATTCTTTTACTTGATGAACCTACTAATAGTTTAGATATAGATGCTATTAGTTGGTTAGAAGAGTTTTTAATAAATTATCCTAATACAGTAATAGTTGTTAGTCATGATAGACATTTCTTAAATAAAGTATGTACTCATATAGTAGATATAGATTATGGTAAGATGAAGATGTATATAGGTAATTATGACTTTTGGTATGAATCAAGCCAGCTTCTTTTAAAACAAATGAAAGATGCTAATAAGAAGAAAGAAGAGAAGATTAAAGAGTTACAAGACTTTATTGCAAGGTTTAGTGCTAATGCTTCTAAGAGTAGGCAGGCTACTTCTAGAAAGAAGATGTTGGAGAAGATAGAATTAGAGACAATAGTTCCATCATCTAGAAAGTATCCTTATATAGATTTTCCTATTACTAAGAATATTGGTAAAGAAGTACTTAAAGTAGATAATTTAAGTAAAGAGGTAGATGGTAAGAAAATACTTAATAAAATATCTTTTACTATTCTTAGAGGAGATAAAATTGCTATTATATCTGATAATGATTTAGCGAAGACTACTCTTTTTGAGATATTAGCAGGTAATATTAAATGTGATGAAGGAGATGTAATGTTTGGTAAGACAATAGATGCTTCATATTTACCACAAGATAATAGTAGTTACTTTGAGAATGATAAAAATATATTAGAATGGTTAAGTCAGTTTTATAGGGTAGACGATGAGACACACTTAAGAGGATTCTTAGGAAGAATGTTATTTAGTGGAGAAGATGTCTTTAAGAAAGTTAGTGTTTTATCTGGAGGAGAGAAGGCAAGATGTATGTTAAGTAAATTAATGTTAGAAGAGCCTAACTTCCTTATATTAGATGAGCCTACTAACCATTTAGATTTAGAGAGTATTACATCATTAAATAAAGGATTAGAGAACTTTAAAGGAGAGTTAATATTGACATCAAGAGATCATGAGTTAAATCAAACTGTTTGTAATAGAGTTATTGAAATATTAGATGATGGTTCTATTATAGATAGGAGAATGACTTTTGATGAGTATTATGAGAGAAAGTAGATATGAATATAAAAAATATATATACTAATGCTAAAGAAGAGATTGTTGATTTTTTATTAAGATATTTGTCTCAACATAATATTAGTTATGTAAGAGTAGAAGATGAAGTTCATTTTTTAGATAAAATTTATAGATTTTATAATAGTAAAGATATTAGTTTAGAAGATAGTTTAGAGAAAATTTATAAAACTATAAATGAGTTAGAAGTTTCTAAAAGATTAAGTATTGATGATGATTTAATAGAATGTACTACCATAGAAGGAAGAATTGATAATAAGTATTCAATACCTGATTATAATAAAAAGAAGTTAATTAAAATGCAAAATAGAAGAAATAGTTTAAAATTAAAAAATAGTAGAAAATAAAAGATAGTTATTATTATGAAAAGAAGAGTAAATGATTACTTTTCTTTTTGTATTTACAAGTAATAGAAATACTTACTTGTATTACCCTTAATATTTGTTGTATAATTTAAGAAGAATAGATGTTAATATTATGTGCATATTAAAGGTAGTAGGAGTTGGATTAGATGAATAAAAAGAAATATATAATAATATCAGTAATAGTAATATCAATAAGTATAATAGCTTTGGTAGGGACAACTTATGCTTTACTTACTATGACTATAGAAGGAGATAAAAAGATAACTTTAACAGCAGGGATATTACAAGTTGATTTTAAAGAGGGAGATAATATTAATTTAGATAATATCGCTCCTATGACAGATAAACAAGGACTTAAAACAACACCTTATACTTTTACTATAACTAATACTGGTAATATAAATGCTTATTATCATGTATCATTAGAAGAAGATAGTAATAATACTTTATCCAATAGTTATTTAAAGATGAGACTAACAAATGATAAAGGATATGATAGTGGAGTAGTTAAAGTAAATAATTATGGAACAGGTACATTTGATGTAATGAATGAACAAGTATTAGAACCAAGTGATAATACTACTTATACTTTATGGATGTGGTTAGATGAGGATGCAGATAACTCTGCTCAGGGTAAGATATATCAAAGTAAGATAGTAGTAACAAGTTATGATAGGAAACAAAATAGTCCAAATGTACCAGAATTAGATGATGGAATGATAGCGGTAACATATAATGGAAGTAATTGGGTAAAAGCAGATTCTAGTACTAATTATTGGTATAATTATGATAGTGGACAATGGGCAAATGCCGTAACAGTAAGTAGCGATACAAGAGATAATTATTTAAGTGCAGAAGTTGGAACAGTAATAAATATGGATGATATAGAGACAATGTGGGTATGGATACCAAGATATAGTTATACAATAGGTAGTGTTGATGGTACTAATTATTATGGAAAACAAGGGGAGTATTTAGAAAGTACACCTACACAAGCTTTACCAGGAGAGATAGATATAAAGTTTGTTAGTGAAAATACTAAAGATAAAGGGAGTGCCAAATACATAGTAAGTGAAGGAATAAGCGATGCTGATTGGTATACTCCAGATGCTTTTACGTTTGGTGATGAAGAGTTAAGAGGAATCTGGGTAGGAAAGTTTGAGACTTCTAGTAGTGATCCAAATGCTAGTGCTGGTGGAGGAAGCAATATGAATTTAGATGTCATGATAAAACCAAATGTAACAAGTTGGAGAAGTGCAAATATAAATATTGCTTTTACAGTATCACAAAAAATGAATGATGCAGGAAACAGATATGGATTTAGTGAAACAACAGATACCCATATGATGAAGAATAGTGAGTGGGCAGTAGTAGCATATCTTTCCCAAAGTAAATATGGAAAGTTAGGAAATACTAATTATAGCAGAGAGAATAAAGAAGTATATCAAAATAAATCAGATAGTTATATAACAGGCTGTAGTAGTGGATTACCTAGTGCTAACGGTAGTTATGGATGTCAATATACATACGATACAGAAATGAATGGAACAGGAGCATCAACTACAGGAAATATTTATGGAATATATGATATGAGTGGAGGTACTTGGGAGTATGTCATGGCAAATTATAATGATGTAATATCAACTAGTGGTTTACCTTTTATGCCAGATGTAAAGTATTATGATAAGTATATAAGCAATAATGTAAATACAGCATGTAATGATAGTGAGTGTTTAAGTCATTCTTTAACGGAGACAAGTGGTTGGTATAATGATTATTTTATTATGGTTAGTGAGTCATATCCATGGCTGTTGCGTGGTGGTAGTTATGGACAAATGAATAATACTTATGGGATTTTCTCTTCTTCTAGCAATGGTGGAAATGTTGTTGATTTTATCTCATTCCGTCTAGTAGCGACAATAAGGTAGGTGATGTTTATGAAAGAAGCGATTAAAAATAATAAAAAGGTAATAATAATATCGGTTGCAATAATTCTTATACTTTTAATAGGAATAGCATATGCTTACCTTAGAACAACCTTACAAGGACAAGAAGAGTATGTAATAAGAGCAGGGACACTTGATTTGGTACTTGGAGAAGATAATGAATTAACACTTGAAAAACAAATACCTATAGAAGACTCTGAAGGAATGAGTTTAAATGGCTTTAGTTTTTCTTTAACTAATAATGGAAATATAGAAACAGATTATAAAATATATTTAGATGATATACCTCTAGATGAAGGAGAAACAAGGATGACTGATTCTGCTATAAGGTATAGTTTAACCAAGAATGAAGAAGTTTTTAGTGCTAAGAACTTAACAACAATGGGAAGTGATCCTAATAGAAGAGTAGACTTTGGTACTATTGCTAAAGATGAAACTATTAATTATACTTTAAGAATCTGGATAGATTATGATGCAACAAGTGAAGAAGCAGGAGGTAAAACATTTAAAGCAAAATTAAGAGTAGTAGCAACACAACCTGTAGGAGAAGAAGTTAGTACAGTGTTGCTTGAAAATATTCCTAAAGAAAACCAATATGATGATGGAGTAGATACATTTATAACAGGAACTGATCCTAACAACTATATCTGGTATAGTGGAAAGTTATGGAGAGCGGTGTCTGTAAATAAAGAAGCAGGAACAACTAAGTTAGTAACACAGTGGAATATAAGTGCCATATCTTATGGTGCTAATAGTAGTGCTTTTGAAGGAAGTTATATGGAAGAGTGGTTAAATGATACAAGTGTAGATGGTTTTTTAGGTAATTTAAGAAATTATAAGAATTTTATTGTAACAGATGCTAAGTGGGATGCGACGACGGATGATACAGAATTAGGTAGTATAACAAGACCTAATGGGCAGGAAACTGTAACTGATGCAGTAGGACTTTTAAATATGTATGAGTATCAGTCTAGTAATAATGGTGGGACAGATGGTTATTTAAATAATAGGCTTTCTTGGTGGACTTTAACTCCATACGATTCATCTTATGTACGTTACGTTGACTCTCTTGGCAATGTGAGCAACTATAGTCCTTCTCTCGCAAATGGTGTGCATCCATCAATAAATTTAAAAAGTAATGTAAAAATAGTTGATGGGGAAGGAACAAAAGATGATCCATACAGACTAATGGGAGATAATGATACTAATTTGAATGGAACAAAACTTAACACAAGATATAGTGGTGAATATATAAGATTTGGTAATGATGAAAATAATCTATATAGAATAGTAAGTCATGAAAATGGTACAGGAACAAAGATAGTAAGTGCCGAACCATTGAAAGATTCTGAAGAATTTAAAAAAATAGCTTTTGATAGTAATAATAGTGTTAGTTATTCAAGTAGTACAACAATAGGTACCTTCTTAAATGGAGTATATTTAACAGAATATGTGGATAGTACATATAGTGATATGGTTGAAGAAAATAGTACTTGGTATCTTGGAACAGTAGAAAGTGGTGTAAGTTATAAACTAGCAAAGTATGCAGATGCTAATATGAATAGTACAACTTCATATACTACAGAAGCAAAAATAGGCTTACTCCGATATGGGGAATTAATGTCTGGTCAATTCGAAAAATATGATAATAGTATAACTTATTGGGCTTTAACTCCACATAGCGCATCTTATGTGTATGGTGTTGGGTACAGTGGCTATGTGAACGATGGTATTCCTTCTAACTCACATGGTATTCTTCCATCATTAAATCTAAAATCTAACGTAGTAATAACCGAAGGAACAGGTACTAAATCTGATCCATTTACTTTGGAACTTGCTGATTAAAATATACATTTATTTACATATATTTATTTAATTTATATAGTTATTAAATTAACACTTTGCTATACTTTAAATGTAGTGAGGTGTTTTTTTGTGAAGAATAATAAAATTTTAGTAGCGTTTGTAATTGTTTTCTTTTTAACAACAGTAGGTAGTGTTTCATATATTTGTTATGATAATTTTGTTAATGATAATAAGACAACTAATGAAGTAGAGAAAGATACTGATACTGATACTGATATTGATACTGTTAATGATACTTTAGAGGAGTTAGATGTTAATAGTAGATTAGTACAGACTTTGTATAATAAAGTGGTTTTAAGTGGAGATAGTTATTATAAATATTTTATGTATGATAATGATAACTATGTAGTTAGTGATGCTAGTGACGAGAGTAAACTTACTTTAGCTTATTTAAATCTAGCGAATAAAGAATTTGTTGATATTGGTATAGATGGTCTAAATAGTACTGTGTTAATACCTGGCTTAAGTGATAATTATATTTTAAATGTTGTTAATAATACTGTGTCTTTTATTCCTTATAATTCTTTGTTAGTAACATATCAAGATTTATTTGGAAATGATGTAACTATTGATAAAAGTGTTCCTGTTAGTATAGATAATTATGGGGGAATTTATTATGTTTATAATGAGAGTCTTGATGGTTATGTTCCTTATATGAGAATAAGTGGGGAAACTAGTGCAAGTTATTATACTGGTAGTGTTGTAAAAGCAGAGAAGTCTAATAAGCAAATAGTTATTTATGAAGAAGTTAGAGAAATATATTATGATGGTACAGAAATTGATCATGCTACTTATCTTTATACTTTTAATATAGATAATGACGGGTTATATTCTTTTGTATCTAGAGTAAAAGAGTAATGAACATTTCATTACTCTTTTACCTTTAAGGCTCCTTTATCACATCTATTACCCCAGTAGTCTAAGATCTTATTATCTTTTTTTACTACTATTATCTCACAGTGATTAGGACAACCTTTACATTCTATACCTGTTGTTTCAAAGTTAGAGTTTGTTATTTTAAAATTAAACGGATTTTTTATTCCTGTTTTTCTTGCTATGATAGCACTACCTATCGCTCCCATTAAATGACCATTATCATCTACGATAATATCTTCTTTTAATAAGTCTTCAAAAGCTTTCTTTACCCCAATATTCTTTGATACTCCTCCTTGGAATATTATTGGTCCTTCTATCTTTTTACCTTTACCTACATTGTTAAGATAATTAGATGCTACACTATAACATAGTCCTGCAATGATATCATTTCTTTTGTAACCCATTTGTATTTTATGGACTAGGTCAGATTCTGCAAATACTGTACATCTTGCTGCTATGTTGGTAGGATTTTTACTAGTTAGAGCGATTTTACCAAAGTCTTCTACATCTAATCCTAAACGTTTCGCTTGACTAGATAAGAAACTTCCTGTTCCTGCAGCACATAATGTATTCATAGCATAGTCTGTAACTATTCCATTATCAAGTAAAATTATCTTAGAGTCTTGTCCTCCTATTTCTAGGATAGTTTTAATATCAGGATATTTAGATAAAGTACCTATAGCATGGGCTGTTATCTCATTTTTTATACTTGTTGCTCCTAGCATTGTTCCTATAAGCTTTCTAGCAGAACCTGTTGTACCTACTGATGTAACTTTTATATCTTTTGTAATTTGACTTTCTAAATCCTTTAAGACCTTTTTAACGGCTTTAATAGGATTACCTTCAGTCCATAGATAGGTAGAAGCTAGGATGTTATTATCATTATCAAGGATTACTCCTTTTGTAGAAATAGAACCTATATCAATTCCTAAACTTGCTTCCATTTTCTTCCTCCTTCTTAATCTTTAATAAATCATAGAAAGCTTCAATCCTCGTATTTAAACCTTCAACTCCTGTTTGTTCATCAAAAGATAAAAATATAATGGGCATATCATTATCTTTGGCAATTTTCATTATGATTGGCATTGCTCCTATTTCTGGAGTACATCCTGTAGGTTTAGTGTGAATAATACCATCATATTTATGTTTCTTTAGATAGTAGACTCTATATACATTATCAAGTCCATCTGCTCCTAATGTATATTTACAATACTTTCTTACTTTAAATTTCATATATTTTTCTATTAACTTCTTTTGCCATAATAAATAACTAAGATTAGTAAATCTTTTTATTTCTATGTTGTAAGATGCTAATAGCTTTTCTAATTCATAGTTAGAGAATGGTTCCATAGATGTATACAATTCTCCTATGATACCTACTTTTAGAGTATCTTTAGGTTTATTAATCTCTACTTTTCTTAGTTCTTTCCTTGTTTTATGATAGAGTCTTGTTAGTTTTATAATACTATTTTCAATGTTCGCTTTCTTAATAAAGTCATCTTTTATTCTTTTAAAACTGTTCTTATTCTTTTCAAAACCAACTCTTTTTCTAATATAGATATCTATGTTATCTAAATAGTAAATGTAAAGAAGAGTACTTATTATTTCTTTTATAAGTTTTCTTCTAGTAAGATAAGGGTTTAACTTTAACATAGTTTTATATAATTCAGAAAACCTAGCATGATCTTTTTCTATAATTTGATACATTGTAAAGTCATAACCTAAATCTTTAAGGATAGTCTCTTGTACTTCAGCATAATATCTATATCTACAACCTCCTCCTGCTTGAAATAATACAGTTGCACCTTTATCTAAAGCTTCTATAAAATTACCTAAATTATATTTAAAAGGAACACATACTGTATCAGGAGAGTTTTTAGAACCTAAGGAAATTGTTTCTTTTGTTATTTTAGGCATTTCTATTACTTTTAGATGAGTAGTATTTGTTATTAATTTTCTTAAGGGATTAAAATAATTACCAAGTTGTGGGAATGCTACTAACTGTTTCATAAGTGGATTCCTCCTTTTAACATGTCTAGAAAACTTTCTAATCTTGTAATAACTGCTGTATTGTTAGTTAAATCTTCAAAAGTTAATAAGAGAGTTGGATGTTTTTTTCTTTTTCTTATAATCATTTCATTAGATAGAGAATCTGGTCCACAGGGGAATGCTGTTAAGATAATAGTACCATCTACTTTATCTTTAAAATAATTAAAGGCTGCTAGATATTCTTTATTCATAGTAAAGTGTATTTTAGTAGATATCCTACTACAGTTAAAGTCTATTAAGTCTCTTGGTATTTGATAACTGTAAATAATTGAGATATTATTTTTTTCAAGATAGTTAATAATACTTTTTCCTATTAAGTTATCCTTTAAAATATAAGGATGACCTAGTAGTAGTATCTTTGTTTTATTACTTCTTAGAGCATCTTTCGCTTTCTTTTCTTCATTTTTATAATAATTATTTTCTATTTGTTTAGCTTTGTTATAAGCATTAAGAGACTCTATTATACTAAAACCTAGTTCTTTTCCTATCTTGATAAAACCACTTTTTTCACTGTGATGATGTTTAAGGTCAATATTATAATTTAGAATCTTTATGTCAGGGAAAGTATTTCTTACTAAGTCATATAAAGCATTGAAATTAGTACATACTTGTTCAGATTTAGTTAAAGAGAATATTCTTGGTATTAAGATATAATCGCAATTTTCTTTTAACTCTTCTATGTGTCCTAAGTATATTTTTAGGGCAAGACATGATTCATCGATACTTTTTTCTTTTCCTAGTATTAGAGTCTTAGATGTAGTATCATTACTTTCAATAATATCTACATTTAATTCATTAAAGAAAGCTTTCCATAGGGGATCATAGTAGTAGTAAAGTAGTGCTTTGGGAAGTCCTATTTTCATTTTGGTATCATTCCTTTCTTTATAGTCTATGAAATAAATTCTTGTAATATTTAAATTTTTTGTTAAAATTATATATGATTGAGAGGAGTGTATATTATTATGATAGAAAGAGATTTAATTAGTTATCCAGGAGAAACTATTAAAGAAATAATGATAGATAGAAATATGATACCAGAAGAATTAGTGGCTAAAACTAATTTGTCTTTAGAGTATATTAGTGATGTAATTAAAGGAGAAAAATCTATTTCTGATAGGTTTGCTAATACTTTGGAAAATTTATTTGGTATTTCAACTGAGCTTTGGATTAATTTACAAAATATATATGATAGAAATATATATTAAAATGAAATTTTGAAGAAATTATTTAATAATACTTAATTTTTAAAAAAATTATGATATAATTGTAGGCGGAGGGAGAAGTTTATGAAAAAAGAGAATATAGAAAAAATTAAAACTGCTACTATAATCGTATTGCTTTTAGTTATAGTTTTTGGTGCTAGTTATTTTACTTCTGAGTTAAAGGGAAGTGATAATAGTACTACAACTACTAGTGAATCTAATAATAGTTCTAATGATACATCTAGTAGTAGTGATATACCTGAAGATGAACAAGCTGATATGACTGAGATTGATATTGATGAATATTTAGATCTTAAAGAAGGAAGCGATGCATCTATTATTTATGTTGCAAGACCTACATGTGGATATTGTCAACAAATGACTCCTATTGTTAGAAATATTATTTATGAATATGGGGTTACTGTTAATTACTTAAATACTGATGAATTAGATGATGATGGTCAAGCTAAGTTGATAGAGTCTGACGATTACTTTAGTGAAGGATATGGTACACCTTTATTACTTGTAGTTAAAGATGATGAGATAGTTGATATTCAAGAAGGTTATACTGATAAAGATACAACTGTTAATTTCTTAACAGATAATGGTTTTATCAGTGAATAGAGGAATTTATGAATAATGAAGAAATTTTAAGAACTCAACTTTCTAATTTTAAGAGAAAGTATCCTTTAACTGTAGGTTGGAGATTAAGGAAACATTCTAAAATATTACTTGAACATTTACATGATGATGAAGTAATTAGATATGCTTTCTATGCTCAAAAGAATAAGAGTTCTTTAGATGTGACTAGTAGTGGTATAATTGCAGTTACTAATAAAAGATTAGTTATTGCTAGGGATAGAGTTGTAATTGGTTATTTCTTTGATAGTATTACTGCTGATATGTTTAATGATTTAAAGGTTAGAAGTGGTATTATTTGGGGAAAGATTATAATAGATACTGTTAGTGAACTTGTAATTTTATCTAATATAAGTAAGAGTGCTTTACCTGAGATTGAAGAAGAAGTAACTAGTGCAATGTTAGAGTTAAAAGATGAGAATTAGTTCTTGTCTTTTTATTTTTCTTGACATGGGAGTAGAACACGGGTGTATTATGGGTGTAGGAGGAATGATTTATGGAAAAGATATTATTTGTTAATAGTAGTCCTAATAGGGATGGTAATACTTATAGAATAGGAGAAGAGTTATTAAAAGATAAAGATCATAATGTTTTACAGATGGCAGATTATAGAATATCTCAGTATGGACAAGTGTTTGAAGATGATGAGATGAAAGAGGTATTAAAAGAAATGGATAAATAGATATTCTAGTAATAGGTAGTCCTGTTTATTGGTATACAGTAGGAGGTATGTTAAAGACTTTTATTGATAGGCTTTATATGCTACCTGAGGCAGAAGTTTTAAGAGGTAAGAAATTATATTTATTCGCTCAAGGTTCTCTTCCTAATGAAGATACAGTTAAGTCTATTGAGTTTTTATCTAATAGATTAAGTTATTTAATGGGAATGGAGTTAAAGGGTGTTGTTACTGATAGTTTAGATGGCAGAGAGATATTAAATAAAATGCGAATATAGTTTTAGGAAGTGTTGTATGAAGGAAGAAGATTTAGAAATAATTTATTCTAAAGATAATGAAGCGATAGAAAAGGATTATAGTAAATGTATTTCTTGTGGATATTGTGTTAAGACTTGTCGTGATGAAATTACTGTGGCAAGAATGTATGAGATAGATAAGAGTAGGAAGCCTATTTGTATAAATTGTGGGCAATGTGTAAATATGTGTCCTACAGAAAGTATTCATGAGAAGTATGATTATTTAAGACTTAAGAGGTTATTAAAAGATGAAAGTATTGTAAAGACTGTTAGTATTGCACCTGCTGTTAGGGTGGCAATAGGTGAAGAGTTTGGGTTAGAGTTAGGAGAAAACTTAGAAGGAAAGGTAGTTACAGCTTTAAGAAAATTAGGTTTTGATTATGTCTTTGATATAACTTTTGGGGCTGATTTAACTATTATGGAAGAAGCGATGGAGTTAGTTAATCGTATTAAAAATAAAGGAACTCTACCTATGTTTACATCATGTTGTCCTGCTTGGGTAAAGTATGCAGAAATATTTTATCCTGAGTTTATACCTAATTTGTCTAGTTGTAAAAGTCCTATTACAATGCAGTCTACAATGATTAAGACTTACTTTGCAGGTGAGAAAAAAATTAAGCCTAAGGATATATTAAATGTTGTTATCGCTCCTTGTACGGCTAAGAAAAGTGAGATTAAAAGAGATGAGGTTAATAGGTCAGGTGTTTCTGATACTGATTTTGTTTTAACTACTAGAGAGTTAGCTTTACTTTTAAAAGAAGAAGGTATTGATTTAGATAGTTTAGAAGAAGGTACTTTTGATTCTCCTTTAGGAAAAGGTAGTAGTGCAGGTTTAATCTTTGGAAATAGTGGGGGAGTGTTGGAGGCTGCTCTTAGAACGGCTTATTATTACTTAACAGGAGAAAATCTTAGTAAAGAAAAGTTAGTGTTTAATGAAGTTAGAGGAATGGAAGGTATTAAAGAAGCTTCTATTATGATAGATGATTTAGAGATTAAAGTTGCAGTTCTTAATGGTATGAAAAATGCTAAAATATTATTAGATAAAATAAGAAGTGGAGAAGTTACTTATCACTTTGTCGAAGTTATGAACTGTTTAGGTGGTTGTATTGCAGGTGGAGGACAACCTAAAAGTACTTTACTTAATCTTAATAAGACAAAACTTGCTAGAATGAATGGTATTTATAAGGAAGATGAAAAGGCAAAAGTAAGATTTTGTCATGAGAATCCTGAGATTAAAGAAATCTATAAAGACTTTTTAGAATATTCAAATAGTCCTAAGGCAAAAGAGTTACTTCATACTACTTATCAGGATAAATCTTATTTGTTGGGAGGTAAGAAGCATGAATGAAGAAGATATAAAGAAAAAAACTTTAGAATGTCTTTCTTGTGTTACTAAGCCTTGTCAAGTAGGATGTCCATTAAATAATGATACAACTGGTTTTATAAAATTGGCTCGTGAAGGTAAGTATGAAGAAGCATATCACTTATTATTAGAGACCACAGTATTACCTTCTGTTTGTGGAAGAATTTGTCCGCATGAGAAGCAGTGTCAAGGAATGTGTGTAAAGAAAGTATCTTTTGAATCTGTTAAAATTGGAGATATAGAAGCTTTTATTGGCGATATGGCTTTGAAGAATAATTGGTCTATTAGTAGTTTACCTCTAAAAAATAAGAAAATAGCTGTTGTAGGAGGAGGACCATCTGGATTAACCTGTGCAGCTTTCCTAAGACGAAATGGTTATAACGTTACTATTTATGAAAGACATAATTATTTAGGGGGTCTTTTATATCATGGGATACCTAATTTTAGGCTAGATAAAGCTTTATTAAGAAAAGTAATTGATAAGATTTTAGAGTTAGGTATAAATGTTAAACTTAATCAAAGTATTGGGAAAGACTTTAGTTTAGAAGACTTAGAGAAAGAATATGATGCAGTGTTTTTAGGATTTGGAGCGAATCTTTCTAGTAAGATGAATATACCTGGAGAAGATTTAGAAGGGGTAATCGGTGGTAATGAGTTGTTAGAATCTAATAATCATCCTGATTATACAGGTAAAACAGTAGTAATCAGCGGTTCTGGTAATGTTGCCATGGATGTATCTCGTACTATAAAAAGAAAAAATGCTAAAAAAGTATATGTTATTTATAGGAGGAGTGAGAGGGAAGCTCCTGCAGAAGCGAAAGAGATTAAGGAAGCGAAGGAAGATGGTATAGAGTTTTTATTTCAAAATAATATTATTGGTATTTATGGAGAAAAAAGTGTAGAGAAAATTGAAGTAATTAAGACAGAACTTGTTAAAAAAGATGATGATGATAGATTATCTCCTGTTAATATAGAAGGAACTAACTATTATCTATCTTGTGACTATGTAGTTATGGCGATAGGAAGTCATCCTGAAAGTAGTGTTGTTAATAGTTTAGGATTAGAACTTGATAAAAGAGGAAGAATACTAATAGATAAAGATGGACATACTTCAAAAGAAAAAGTATTTGCTGGAGGAGATTTAGCAGGTACTACTTCTACAGTTGCTTTTGCCTCACGGGCTGGAAGAGATGCAGCATATGCAATTATGAAATATTTGGAGAATAGCGTATAAATCATTTGATTATAGTGTACTCTAATATTGTATATTTATTTTTGAAAGGAGAGTTTAAATGAATAGAAAAATAGTCTATGGCTTATTTGCTGTACTAATCATTGCCGTTGTTGCAGTTATGGGGTATTCAATTTTAAGTAATAATGAGAGTGATAATGTAAATAATAATACTACTAATAATGGTAATAATAACTCTACTACTGATGAAAATATTACTGATGATAATATTGGTAGTGGGACAGGTAAAACTTTGGTTGTTTATTATTCTGCTACTGGAAATACTCGGGGAGTTGCTAAAAAACTTGCAGAAAACTTGAATGCTGATACCTTTGAAATTGTTCCTAGTAATCCATATACCGATGATGATTTAGACTGGAATGATGATAATTCAAGAGTATCAAAAGAACATGATGATGAATCTTTAAGAGATGTAGAACTCGAAAGTACTACTGTTCCTAACTTTGATACATATGATACTGTTTTAATTGGTTATCCTATTTGGTGGGGTATAGCAGCTTGGCCAGTAAACTCTTTTGTAGAAGCGAATGATTTTACTGGTAAGACGGTTATTCCATTTTGTACTTCCTCATCATCTGGAATAGGAAATAGTGCAGATATACTTGAAGATTTAACTAAAACTGGGACTTGGCATGAAGGTATTCGTTTTGGAACTAACCCAAGTGATGATGATATAAATGATTTTATTGATAGTATAAGTTAATACTTTTGTTAACTGGTTGAGAGAATTGTTATTTATAGAAACAATTCTTTTTTTGTAGGCATATGACTTTAATTATGATAGAATTAAATTAAGATAGAGGTGGGAGTTATGTGGATTTATGTTGTTATAGGAGTTTTTGTTATAATTCTTGTTTATGCTGTTATTTTATTTAATAGTTTTTCTAGCTTAGATAATAAAGTAAAAGAGGCTTTTTCTACTATGGATATTTATTTAAAGAAAAGATGGGATTTAGTTCCTAATTTAGTGGAAGTAGTTAAAGGTTATGCGAAATATGAGAAAGATACTTTAGAAGAAGTTACGAAGTTAAGAGGTAATATTTATGATGATATGTCTAGTGATGAGAAAATTAAAACAAATGTAAAACTATCTAGAGATATTGATAAAATCATGGTTTTAGTAGAGGCTTATCCGGAGTTGAAAGCTAGTGATAACTTTAAAGATTTAAGTGATAAGTTAGTAAAAATAGAAGATGATATTGCAAATTCTAGAAAATATTATAATGGGACAGTTAGAATCTTTAATAATAAAGTAGAAATGTTTCCTAATAATATCTTTGCAAAGATTTTTGGATTTAGGTCAAAGACAATGTTTGAAGCAAAGAATAGTGAAAGGGAAAGTGTTGATGTTAATGAAAAGTAGATTTAAGAAAATATTATTATTGGCAATAGTTGTATTATCTATAGTTTGTATTTATCCTGTGAATACTAAGGCTTTGAGTAGTGAGTTATCTTATACTGATATTAGTGATGTTAAAAACTTAGATGTTAGTGATTTGTCTTTTTCTAATATTACGTTTAAAGATTATTCAGGCACTTCTACTAAGGCTTTTGGTTTAAGTGGAGAAGTTGTTAATAATTCTAATAAGTCTATTACTTATAGTTCTAGAGTTTCTTATTATGATAAAGATTATAATCTAATAACAGAAGCGGGGAGTTCTAATATCTCTTTAACTGGTTCTAATCAGTTTAATTTGATGTTTAATTTAGATATATTAGGAGAATATAGTACTGATGATATAAAGTATTATAGTCTCTTTGTTAATATCAATGATGATTTAGTAAGTTCTAGGATTAGTACACCTAGTGAAAATAGTATGTATGCATCATATGATTATGTTATTGATAATTACGATGTTAATATTATAGTAAATTCTAATAATACTTTTGATATAACAGAGACAATAACTGCTTATTTTAATACTCCTAAACATGGAATATTTAGAACTATTCCTTTAAGTAATAAAATAGTAAGACTTGATGGTAGTACTTCTACTAATAGAACTCAGGTTACTAATTTAAGTGTTAGTGATGAATATTCGGTATCAAGAGAAAATGGTAATTATAAAATACAGATAGGTTCTGCTAGTCGTACCTTAACTGGAAAAAAGACTTATACAGTTAAATACACTTATAATTTAGGAAAAGATCCTGTAAGTGGTTATGATGAGTTATATTACAATATTGTAGGTAGTGAGTGGGATACAGTAATAGGTAATGTAACTTTTAATATAACGATGCCTAAAGAGTTTGATGCTAGTAAGTTGGGCTTTTCAAAAGGAGAAGTAGGTTCTACTAATAATGATGGTATTAATTATACTGTTAATGGTAATACAATATCAGGAAGTTATGATGGAGTTTTAAATAAAGGTGAGGCTTTGACTGTTAGATGTGAACTTCCTGAAGGATATTTTGTGGATGCAGGACTTGCAGTAAATTCTAATATCTATTTAATGTTTATTATACCGATAGCAGCTTTAATAATATCTTTCTTATTATGGTTTATCTTTGGTCGTGATAATAGAGTAGTAGAGACAGTAGAGTTTTATCCTCCTGAAGGATTTAATAGTTTAGAAGTGGGATTCTTATATAAAGGTAAAGCGAATAGTAAAGATGTAGTTTCATTGTTAATATATTTAGCGAATAAAGGATATATTAAGATATCTGATAATACTGATGAGTCTTTATTTTCTAAAGCAGATGGGTTTAAGATAACTAAACTTAAAGATTATGATGGTAATGATGCGAATGAAAGACTGTTCTTAGGTGGATTATTTAAAGATACAGCGGTAAGAGATGAAGTGACTAAAGATGAGTTGTATGATAAGTTTTATGTTACGACTAATAAGATATTAGATAATATAAATGATAAAGAAAATAAAAATAAGATATTTGAGAAGAAAGCTTCTAGGAAATCTATAATAATTATTTTATTAATGCTTGTTTCAATTATTACAACTATTGCAATTCCTACTCTTGAATATGCAGGATCAGGAGAAATTGCGATGACACTATTTATCTGTGCATTTTATATACCATTTTATGCTGTTGGTATATTTGCAAAGATACCTTTATTGTTCAGAGTTATATGGTTAGGATTTACTATTTTTCATTCTTCTGTTTTCTTTAGTGCTTTACCTATTAAGGATGCAGTTACTAGTGAGCCTATTTATTTAATTGGGGTTATAGTTGGTGTATTATGTTTAATAGGAATGATATTATGCTTTAAATACATGCCAAAAAGAACTCCATATGGTAATGAAATCTTAGGTAAAATAAGAGGCTTTAAAAACTTTTTGGAGACTGCTGAAAAAGATAAATTAGAAGCGATGGTTAACTCTAATCCAACTTACTTTTATGATATATTACCATTTACTTATGTTTTGGGAGTATCTGATAAATGGATTAAAAAGTTTGAGACAATAAATATGCAAGCGCCATCTTGGTATGATGGACATGATGCTTTTAGTGTTGTAGCTTTTGGTACATTTATTGGTTCTACAATGACATCGGCACAATCTGTTATGGCTTCTAGTTCATCATCATCTTCATCAGGTGGTTCTTCTTCTGGAGGAGGCTCATCAGGCGGAGGCTCTGGAGGTGGAGGAGGTGGCTCTTGGTAGCCATCTTTTTCATATAGATTTTTATTAGGAAATAGTAGGAATTTATTAGGAAATAATTTATAATATTAATTATATTGAAGTAAAACCTTATATATTTAAGTATATAAAAATATAAGTAAGTTGGTGAAATATGATAAAAGAAAAAGTTAGTAAAGAAATTTTAAATAATGTTGCTCCATGCTCTATGTTTTGTTCAACTTGTACTGCTTGTCAGTATGGACAGATAAGTTATCATGCGAAAGAGCTATTACATTTATTAGAGGGACATGAAGAGTTTTTAGATAATAATTTAAAGAAAGAATATAGACATAAATTAGACGAATTTAAAGCATTTAGTAAAAAGTTAAAAAAATATGCTTATCCTAAATGTGCAGGGTGTAGAAAGGGAAGAGTTAGTAGTTGTTGTATAAAGGGTTGTATTATTCCTGAATGTACTGAAAAACATAATGTTGATTTTTGTGGAGAGTGCATAGAGTTTCCTTGTGATAAGGTTAATACTTCTATTTATAAAAAGACTATAATAGATAAATGGTTAAATGGTAATCATCAAATAAAAGAGTATGGTATTAGACAATATTATGAAGAAAATAAAAATATGCCTCATTATATTGATTATACTGAGAAGAAATAATAAATAAAATTAATAATTAGTAATTATGAAAGGATTTGGTAAGATGTTACAAGAATTTTACGATAGAATAAATCTTAAACCTGACTTGTCTTTATTATCAAAAATGATATGTCAGAAATATAATCTTGGTAAATATTTATCTGATGAAATTATTTTAGTTGGATATGAAGATTTTAATTTTATATTAACAACTGAAAATGGAAAGTATTGTGTAAAAATATTTAATAAAGAAAGAACTTCTTCGGATGTAAAAATGTATATTGATAGGATAGAACTAGCAAATACATTAGATATTAATACTCCAAAGGTATATAAATGTAATAATGATATATTATGTGAGATTAGTTTAGATAATGTTACTTTTAGATTATGTGTATTTGAATATGTTGATGGTAAAAGTTTTTATGATTTAAATGAAATACCTACTGAAGAAGAGATAAAAAATATTATTTCTCAGATGGTAAAAATACATGAAGCTAAATTAGAATCAGATTTTATTTATGATAAATGGGCAATCATTAATTTTCCTAAAGAGTATGAAGAGAAAGGGAAGTATTTAGATAATAAATATAAAGATATTTTTGATAATTTATATCAGAGATTTAACAATGTTAAGTTAGATAAATTACCATCAAGCTTTGTTCATGGAGATATTATTAGCTCAAATGTAATGAAAGATAGTAATGGTAGGTTATGGATAATTGATTTTGCTGTTTCTAATTATTTACCTAGAATTGTAGATTTAGCGGTAACATCTTGTAATTTATGTTTAAATCCTGATAATAAAGATAAAACAATAGAAAGTACAAAGATGATATTAGATGAATATCAAAAATATAATAAATTAACAGATTATGAATTGGAGTGTTTCCCATTATTTTATGACCTTGCTAATGCAATGGGAATATTACAGGTAAGTTATTTGGCTAGTCTTGGTGAAATGTCAGAAGAGGATGCTTTTTGGCTAGCTGAAAGTGAAAAAGGATTAAGTTTTAGTACACCTGATTTTTGGAATAGTATTATTGGTAATAATGGTTATGTTGAAATGTGGGATAATTGGTCTAAAAAACGTTCTGGTGTTCCTTTTTATGATTTATGGTTAGAGGAATATAAAGATATTTTAGAAGATAATAAAAATAGTGAAATATTAGATTTAGGTTGTGGAGTTGGTGCTGATACTTTATATTTAATGGAAAGAGGATATAATGCTTTGTCTTGTGATTTTTCTAAAGAAGCTTTAAGGAGTGTTAAATATAATATTCCTAATAGTAAAACAATGTATTTAAATATGTTAGATAGTTTTCCAATTGATGATGAGACATATTCTTTAATTATAGCAGATTTATCTTTACAGTATTTTAATAATAAAGATACTATACATATAATGAATGAAATAAAAAGAATATTAAAAACTGATGGAATACTATTAGCACGAGTTGCTTCTGTTAATGACTTTAATTTTGGAGCAGGTGTTGGTGAAGAACTAGAGAAAAACTTTTATTTTGAAGGAGATTATACAAAAAGATTTTTTGATTTGGAAGATGTTAATAGATATTTTGGAATAATTGGTACAGTTGAAGCAGAGGAAACTTCAATGACTAGGGATGAAGAAGAGTATTTAAAACCTAAAGTATTATATAAAGTTAAAGTAAAAAAGAATAATTAATATTATGAGATGATAAAAAGAACTTAGTTGTTGCTATGCTCTTTTTAGTTATTAATTGTAGTCTTAATTATATATGTATGTGAAATTAAGACTTTAAGTTTTGATTAAATCTCTTTGATGATTAAATTTTATTATTTGTGAAAAATTTTTCAATATTTTTTAAGAAATATCTACAGAAACATTTAAAAGAACGACAATATATGTGTTATTTATTTAAATAATAACTGAAAAAAAACAAGTTTTTTTATTAATACATGCAAAGAAGAGTCGATGAAAATCGGCTTTTTTAGGTATATATAATGATAAAACAACTAGTTATTAATAGACTTTAAATATTCTGGTATTTCTTTATTTTGATATAGATAATAATAATTTAGCATTTCTCTACCGCTCTCGGTTACATAATATTTTGAGGCTCTCCCCACTTTTTTAATAATTCCATGTTTTCTTAATTTTTCGATTATTCTAGTTGTTTTATCTCTAATTTTTTTACTATTGTAATCCTCCTCATCTTTAAAATATCTACTTCTTAAAATTTTATTAGTAAATCCATTTATTATTAAACTAGCATCTGAT